>DASVVI010000595.1:0-2301 GCA_036386635.1 Longimicrobium sp. | reverse complement strand
TACTTCGCCGCGCTGGCCGAGAGCCGCGCCCTCGCCGCCGCCGACGCGATGGAGGACCCGCGCACCCGCGAGCTCGCCCCTTACCTGCGGCGCGAGGGGATCGGGGCGATGCTGGACGTGCCGCTCTGGAGGAAGGGGGTGGTGGCGGGCGTCCTTTGCTGCGAGCACGTGGGGCCGCCGCGCCAGTGGGCGCCGGACGAGGAGGAGTTCGTGGCCAACGTGGCGGACATCGTCGCGCTGGCGCTGGAGGCCGCGGACCGGCGGCGCGCGGAGGAGACCGCCCGCCACGCGCAGGGGCGCGGCGCGGCGGTGGTGCGCGCGGCGCTGGACTGCGTGGTGGTGATGGACGGCGAGGGGCGGGTGCTGGACTTCAACCCCGCCGCCGAGCGCACCTTCGGCTTCTCCGCCGAGGAGGCGATGGGAAGGCCGCTCGCCGAGCTGATCGTGCCCGACCGCTTCCGCGACGGGCATCCGCTGGCGGTGGAGCGGCACCTAGAGGGGCCCGCGCGCGTGCTGGGCGAGCGCGTGGAGACGTACGCCATGCGCGCGGACGGCGCCGAGTTCCCCGTGGAGCTCACCGTGACGCGCGTTCCGCTGGACGGGCCTCCCGTTTTTACCGCCCACCTGCGCGACATCACCGAGCGCGTGGAAGCCGCGGCGGCGCTGGAGCACTCGCTTTCGCTGCTGCGCGCCACGCTGGAGTCGGCGGCGGACGGGCTGCTGGTGGTGGACCGCGACGGCAAGGTGGTGACCGCCAACGGCAAGTTCTCCACGATCTGGGGGACCGACCCCGACGAGGTGACGCCGGGCAACGACGCGCCGCTGGAGCAGGCGGCGTCGTGCGTGCAGGACTCGGAAGAGTTCCGGGCGCACGTGCTGGAGATCCGCAGCAGCATGGTGGGGGTGTCGCTGGACGAGGTGCGGCTGCGCGACGGGCGCATCCTCGAGTTGTACTCGCAGCCGCAGCTGGTGGGCGAGGAGCCGGTGGGGCGGGTGTGGAGCTACCGCGACGTCACCGAGCGGCGCCGCGCGGAGGAGGAGGCGCGCCGTACCGCCGAGCGAATGCGCGCGGTGGCATCGGCGGCGGCGGCGGTGGTGGGGGCGGAGACGCCGTCCGAGCTGCGCACCGTGCTGGAGGAGGCGTGCCGCACCGTGCTGCCGCTGGACGCCTTCTTCATCTTCGCCTACGACCCGCGCGAGCACGCCTTCCACGGCTTCGGCGGCAACGACGCGGGGGAGTACACGCCTCCCGACATCACCTCCGCCGCGGGCACGCCCGGCGAGCGTGTGGTCAGCGAGCGCCGCTCCCTCCTCACTCTTCGCTCCGGCGATCCCGCCGGGCAGGGGGCCGCCGCCACGGGTACCAAGCGCCGCTCGGAGTCGGTGATCCGCACCCCCATACTGGTGGGCGGCGAGGTGCGCGGCATCATCTCCGTGCAGAGCTACACGCCGGACATCTACACCCCCGCGGACGTGGAGGTGGTGGAGGCGCTCGCGTCGCTGGCCGCGTCCGCGCTGGAGAACCTGCGCCTGACCGCCGAGCGCCGCGACGCAGAGGCCGCGCTGCGCCGCTCGGAGACGCGCTTCCGCGCCCTCTTCGAGCAGTTCCCCTTCAGCATCCAGATCTTCTCGCCGGAGGGGGAGACGCTGCAGGTGAACCGCGCCTGGGAGCGCCTCTTCCGCTCGCGCCCCACGGAGCGGCGGCGCTTCAACCCGCTCACCGACCCGCAGCTCGCCGAGATCCATCCGCTGATCCGCCAGGGCTTCGCGGGGGAGGAGGTGGAGCTGCCGCCCACCCTGTTCGATCCGTCGCGCGTGGGCCAGGGGCCCGGCCGGGCGGAGCTGCCGGAGGGCGAGGGCGGGGGGCCGCGCTGGCTCCAGGCCTCCATCTGCACGGTAAAGGACGAGGACGACGCCATCCGCGAGGTGATCCTGGTGCACCAGGACGTCACCGAGGAGCGGCGCGCGCTGGACGAGCTGCGCGAGAGCGAGGAGCGCTCCCGCACCCTCATCCACACCGCGGCCGACGCCATCGTCACGATGGACGAGGAGAGCACCATCCTCTCCGCCAACCCGGCCACGGAGCGCACCTTCGGCTATACGGCCGCGGAGCTGGTGGGGCAGAAGATCTCCATCCTGCAGCCCCCGGCGCTTCACGATGGGGGGATCGCGCGATACTTGGAGGCGGGAAAGCGCGGGATCGAGTGGGGGATGGCCGAGGTCACCGCCGTACGCAAGGACGGCACGCAGATCCCGGTCGAGATCTCCATCGGCGAGTACCCCAGCGGCGGGCGGCGCATC
>DASVVI010000594.1:0-9237 GCA_036386635.1 Longimicrobium sp. | reverse complement strand
CCGTGCACGCGCGCAGGTGCCCGGCCTCGCGCACCTCGGCGGGCGCGCCGCACACTCCGCAGAAGCGGTGGCGCGCGTGCCAGTGCCCCATCCCCCGCGCGAAGGCGAGCAGCCCGGCCTCCGCCGGCTCCATCCGCAGCCCGAAGCGGCGCAGGTCGCCCCACTTGCCCGCGCTCGCGATCGCGGGGTCGTCCGCCCGCTCCTCGTCCACCGGGACGGAGAAGTACGCCACGTCATCCGCCACACCCAGGAGCACGGCGTATCCGGCCGTATCCACCAGCGGCGCCGCCTCCGCCACGGTGAGCCAGGCGGCGCGGGGGGCGGCATCATCCGCCACGAAGAGGTTGCGGTGCTCCCACACGGGCGCGAAGCGGGTGCGCGGATCACGCATCCGTGCGGCGACCCAGTCCGCGTCCTTGCGCCGCTCGCCCGCCCTGTCCACGCCACCCGCGGCAAATACGTGCGGCCGCTGTCCCGCCAATCCGCTTTCCGATCCCAATCCGCCGCTCCCGGTGTGGTGTCTGTCACCCTAAACTGCATCTCACGCAAAGGCGCGAAGACGCAAAGAACCTCGCTGTTCCCCTTCGCGTCTTTGCGTCTTCGCGTGAGGCCCTGCTGTTACGCGATCTTCTCCTCCACCAGCTCTGTGTCTTCGTCGGGGAGCTCCTTGGGGCACGCATCGCCCTCCTGGGGCCGCGCGCGCTGGATGGCGGCGTTCAACTCCGCGCCGGTCAGCAGGATCAGCGACGACAGGTAGAAGTAGGTGAGGAGGACGATGACCGCGCCCACGCTGCCGTAGGTGACGCTGAACTGCCCCAGGTGCTCCACGTACCAGCGGAACCCGAGCGAGACGAGGCCCCACAGCACCACCGAGAACACCGCGCCGGGCACGACGAGCGCCACGCGCTGCTTCACGTTGGGCATCGCCAGGTAGACGAGGAAGACGCCCGCCACCGCCCCCGCGATCGCCAGCGGAATGCGCAGCCACGCGACCGCCTCGCGGATGCCGGCGGGCGCGCCGACCTGCCGCAGCCCCCAGTCGCTCGCCATCGGCCCGAACACCATCAGCCCCGTCGCCACCACCACCAGCGAGCCGGCGAGCAGAACGTACCCGAACGAGAGGACGAAGCGCTTCCAGATCGCCCTCCCCTCGGGCACCTCGTACGCCTTGTTGAGCGCGTTCATGGCCGAGCGCACGCCCCCGGACGCGATCCACAGCGTCGTCAGCAGGCCCACGGAAAGGAGCCCGCTCTGGCGCCGCCCGCGGATCTCCGCGACCACCTGCTCCACCTGGGCGGACGCCTCGCCCGGCAGGAAGCGCCGGCTGTGTTCCAGGAGCCACTGGAAGAGCTCGGGCCGGTCCAGGAAGCTGAACAGCGCCAGCAGGACGATGATGAAAGGGAAGAGGGCATAGAGCGCCTGGTACGCCACGGCCGCGGCGTACGTCATGATGTCGTCCTCGTAGAACCCGCGGAACGTCTCGGCCGCGAGCCTGCGCAGCCCCAGCCCGCGCAGCAGCCCGCGCGCGCGCCTCCCCGGCACCCGCCCGCTCCAGTGTCGCCCGCTCCAATCTCGAATCTTGCTCACGTGCACCCCCCGATGTCGTAGCCCATGCGCGGCATCCTTTCAGCACCTCGCGAGCCACGGGCAGCTCAGCCTGCGGGGGAGTCCAGCAGCCGCTCCACGATCACCACGTCGCGCCAGACGCCGTCGAGGCGCCCATGCCGCTTGTATGTGCCCACCTCGCGGAAGCCGTGGCGCGCGCAGAGGCGGAGTGAGGGCGTGTTCTCGGGAAAGATGCGCGAGAGCACCTTCCACAGTCCGGCCGCCGCGCAGGCGGGGAGAAACGCCTCCATCAGCCGGTCGCCTACGCGCTGGCCCTGTGCAACGCCCGCCACATACACCGAGAACTCCGCGATTCCGGCGTAGCACTCGCGCGGACGGTACGCGGAGGCGGCGATCCAACCCAGCACCTGTCCGTCACGCTCGGCGACGAGGACGGGGTGGCGCGGGTTGCCGAGCCAGGGCTCGACCTCCGCCTCGTCGCGTTCGCGCGTCTCGAAGGTGGCGCCGCGGCCGCGAATCCCTTCGTTGTAGATGGCGGTAATCGCCGCCACGTCGCGCGGCTCGGCCGGGCGCACGCTGACCGGTTCCATGCTGGATCTCATGCGAGTGTCGGGTTCACCTCACCGCGCGCCGGCCAGGGGAAGCGAGGGCCGCCCGCTCTTCGATCCGAGCCCCACCAGCACGGGCGCCGGCTCGGAACAGCAGGAGCCGCCCAGGTCCGTGGAGCACACGCCAGTTTCGGGGAGCACGAGCTCGACCGCCTTCGCGCCGGCCTCGTCGCCGACGAGGGCGCAGACGACGGAGCGCACCTGTTCGTAGCCGGTGAGGAGGAGGAAGGTGGGCGCGCGGCCGTAGCTCTTCATCCCGACCGTGTAGTAGCCGGGCTCCGGGTGTGCCAGCTCCGCCGCGCCGTGCGGGTACACCGTTCCGCAGCTGTGCTCGTTGGGGTCGATGAGGGGCGCGAGCGCGACCGGGCTCTCCAGCGCGGGGTCGAGCCCCAGGCGCAGCTCGCGGGTGATCGACAGGTCCGGGCGGAAGCCGGTGGTGACGATGATCTCGTCGACGGGGCCTATGGATGCGTCCTCGCCGCTGATCGTTATGCCGTCCGCGTCCGCATCCAGCCGCGCGGCGCGGAAGCCGGTCACGAGCCGGACGGCGCCGGTGCTCACCAGGGCGCGCATCCGCGTGCCTAGGCCGCCGCGCGCGGCGAGCTGGTCGTCCGCGCCGCCGCCGTAGAGCTGCGTGGTGGTATCCCGGCGAATCGCCCACACGATGGCGGTGTCCGGCTCCTGGCGCGCGAGGGCGGCGAGGTCGAGGAGGGCGTTGAAGGCGGAGTGTCCGCTCCCCACCACCAGCACCCGGTTCCCCGCATAGCGCGCGCGGTCGCGGCCAAGCACGTCCGGGATGCCGTAGACGATGCGGCCGGCGAGCTCCGTCTCGCCGGGCACGAGGAGGCCGCCGGCGCCGAGCGGGTTGGGCGAGAGGTACGTCCCGGAGGCATCGACCACCGCCTTCGCCAGGATGCGCTCCTCGCCGCCGTCGGTCTGCACCACCAGCTCGAACGGGGCCTGGTCGCGGCCGGGCGTCTTCATCTTGTCGAAGCCGTGCCGCGCGACCGCCGTCACGCGCGCGCCCAACCGGATGTGCGGCGCGAGGGCGGGAAGGGCGGCGAGCGGCTTCACGAAGCGCTCCACCAGCTCTCCGCCGGTGGGGAGCGCCTCCGGGTCCCGCGCGGTCCATCCGGACGGCTCCAGCATCGACACCGCCACCGGATCCACCAGGTAGCGCCAAGGGGAGAAGAGCCGCACGTGCGCCCACTGCCGGATGCTCGCCCCTGCCGCATCCCCCGCCTCCAGCACCAGGGGCGTCTCGCCCCGGCTCACCAGGTGCGCGGCCGCCACCACCCCGATCGGTCCCGCGCCGATCACCGCCACCGGAAGATCCCGCCCGCCCAGGTCGCTCATCGCGCGGCTCCCTTCATCAGGAAAAGTTGATGTTTCGGATCAAAAAAACTCACCGGCAGCACCCGCCCTGGCACGCGCCGCCGTGCTGCGCGGATGCCGCCTCCGCCAGGTACTCGCCCATGGCGTCCAGCACGCCGGGGTTGAGCGAGTAGTGGTTCCACCGCCCGTCGCGCCGCCCCGAGATGAGCCCGGCATCCCTGAGCACCTTGAGGTGGAACGAGAGCCGCGACTGCGCCGCATCGAGCGCCTCCTGCAGCTCGCACACGCACCGCTCTCCGCCCACCAGCATGTCGACGATGTGGACCCGGGTCTCGTCTGAAAGCGCGTGGAACCAGCGCGCCACCTGGGCCGGGTTGCGGGTCGCCGTTGTCATGCGGGCGAATGTATCAACAAAAGTTGTTCTGTCAACGTCCGGCGCCTGTCACGCCGCCTGCACCTGGACGGGCAGCCGCGGGCACTCGCCATTCTCCAGCGCGGCCGTGAGGTACGTTTCCAACGCGTCCGCGAACTCGGCTTCGGCTTCGGACCGGGTGTCGCCCACGGCGGAGAAGCCCGGGAGCTCTTCGATGGTGATGACGTAATAGAGCGAACCGTCGCCGTCGTCGCGCATCGCCCTGCCGTGCACGGTCCACGGCACGGCCAGATAGTCTTTCAGGTTCATGCGTCGTCACCCTCCATGCTCTTGCGGATTGCCCGCGTGGATTCCTGCACGTGGTACGGCCTCAGGGTCCCGTGGCCCTTCTCCACCAGCACTACCGTTCCGCCCTTCGTATGGGAGAATGAACGGTGGCTCCCCTTGCCCGTTCGCTCCGTGAATCCGAATCCCCGCAGGACTGAAGCCACTTCATCATAACGCCACCCGCTCGGGTTGGCTTCCATCGCGGCGAGCGTCCTGTCCCTGCGTGCCATCGTCGGCCGTCTGGTAGTGAGTGCATCCTCCTTCTGGGTAGTATGTAATACCCCGGATCATTTGAGGGGGATCGGCCGCGCCGCGCCGCATGAGGGGGGCTGACTGGGAACAGGTCTGTCCGCTAGCCACGCGGGAGACGCCGGCCGTCGGCGCCTCCCACGCAGGTGTCAGCAGCAGGTGCCGTTGTCGGCGTCGGTGCCGCAGCAGTCCTCGTCGCAGCAGGAGGAGTCCTGCGGGTCGCACGGGGTGGGCGCGGCGGTGGGGGAGATGCGATGCGTGAGGTCGTTGTTCGTGCGCATGGGATCGCTCCTTGGAATGGCGTTTGGTCGTCCGCCGCATCGTCGCGGGGTACATCCATAGAGACGCGCCTAGACAGAAAAGGACGCAGCCCGTGTGCATTCTTACCAACTTGTCTCACGCAGAGGCGCAGAGACGCAGGAGAGAAAAAAACAGATGGCCTTCACACAGAGCCACAGAGGAAACTGAAAGAACAATTACGCGCAGGATCGGCCCGTCTCGCGATCGTCGTCGTGGCAGTGGCAGTTTGGGCCCGGAGCGTAGTCGTCCACGCTGCCCGTCGCGTCGAGGTACACCGCGCAGCAGGCGAGGACGGCCTCCTTGAGGCGGGTCCGCGCGCGCTGCACGCGCGACTTGGCGCCGGAGGGGGAGATGCCGAGGCGATGGGCCAGCTCCGTCTGGGTGAGGTCGCCGAGGTCGGTGAGCTCGAGGGCTTCGCGGTCGGCGGACGGGAGCCGCGAGACGAGCGCGCGGATGCAGGGCGCCAGCTCCGCCACCGCGTCACGCTCGCGCTCGGGGGCGGGGAGGGCTTCGGAGAGCGGCGTGGCGTCGCGGCGCGCGCGGAAGTGGTCCGCGATGGCGTTGCGGGCCACGCGGTACATCCACGGGTGCAGGCGGCCGGGGTCGCGCAACCCCGCGAGCTGCGTGTGCACCTTGAGGAAGACGTCCTGGAGAAGGTCGTCCGCCACGTCTGGATCGCGCACGCGGCGCAGGAGGAAGCCGTGCAGGCCGTCGTGGAACTCGGTCCAGGCCTGCTCGGTCGTGGGGATGGTTGCCGTAGCGGTCACGAGATCTCGCCGGTGGAATGCGCGGGGGCCGGGCGCCCCCTCCAATATAAGACGGCGAGCACGGTAAAAGGACGCACCGCCGTCAGGGCGCGGCCGGCGGATCGGACAGCGGCATCCTGTGCCACGGCTCGGTGCGCGCGTGGAGGCGGCCGCGCTGCATGACGTACGCGATCGTCTGCGTGTTGCGGATGTCGGCCGACGGGTCGGCGCGCAGAACCACCAGGTCCGCAACCTTTCCCGGCGCGAGGGTGCCGAGCGAGTCCTGCGCGCCCAGCGCCTCGGCCCCGTACTGCGTGGCGCTGCGGATCGCCTCCAGCGGGGTGAGCCCCACCTGGCGCACAAGGAGCTGCAGCTCGCCGTGGATGTTCGGCGACTGGCGCCCCATGTCGTCGGTGCCGGCCAGCAGGCGCACACCCGCGCGGTGCGCCGCGGCGGCCGCATCCACCGCCCAGCCGGGGAGGGTGTCGAGCGAGGCGCGCGCGGGCACGCCGGCGCCCCGCCCCTGCATGACGTACAGCGTGGGCTCCAGCATCACCCCGCGCTCGCGCATGGCGCGGAAGAGCGCCGCGAAGCCGGGCCCCTGCGGCGAGACGGTGCGCAGGAGCACGCGCCGCGCATCGCGGTCGCTCACGGCGGGGGCGCCGGCCCAGATCACCTGGTCCGAGTGGCTCATCACCTCAGCGCCTCCGGCTACCAGCTCGCCGGGGCGGGTGGGGGGCACCACCGCGTGCGTCCACACCCGCAGCCCCTGGGCCCGTGCCGCGCGCGCGAGCGCGGCGAAGCGGGCGGGCGGGACGTCGGAGTACACCTTGATCCCCGTGGCGCCGATCCGCCGCGCCTCGCGCACGATGCCGTCGATCTCGGCGTCGGCGGAGAGCATGCGCACGCCCGGAGCGCTCCCCGCGGCGTGCCCCGCGGACCAGTACCTCACCCGCACCGAGTCGTACGTCGCGAACCAGCGCGGCCCCGCCACGACCGCCGAGTAGTAGATCCGCGGGGAGAGCGCCGTGTCGATGCGGGCCGCCCGCGCCAGCTCCGCAACCTTTTCGGTGCGCCCTCCCATGTCGCGCACCGTCGTCACCCCGCCCATCAGCGTGTGGCGCAGGAGTGTGGGGTAGATGCCGCCGCGGTCAGAGGTCGCGAGGTGCACGTGCGAGTCGATGAGGCCCGGGATCACGTAATGCCCGCCGAGCGGCACCACGCGTGTGCCCGCCGGGAGCCGCTGCGACCCGGCCGCGAAGACGCCGGCGATGCGCCCGCGCCGCACCAGCACCGTCATCCCCGGCCGCGGCGGCGCGCCGGTGCCGTCGATCACGGTGACGCCCTCCAGCGCGACCGCGTCCCCCGGCGGCGATGCGGCGCCCCTTCCCCCGGCGCAGGCGGCGAACGCGGCCAGTACGGCAACCCCGATGGCGATGCGGATCATGATTCGGCTCGTGTGTGGGTTAGTTACTGTCTGCCTGATTACATGTTCGATTACATGGCCCCTTTGTTAACGAAGGTTAGTGACGCGGATCGAAAGGGTTGACTTCGTGGCTAGAGTGCTGAATATTCCGCATATGCTGATTTCTCCGCATTAAGCTCCGGGACAACTGATGGAAGCAAGCGTGCCAGTCGCGCTCAGCCGCCGCGAACGCCAAATCATGGACATCGTCTACCACCGCGGGCGTGCCACGGCCGCCGAGGTGATGGACGATCTGGCCGATCCGCCCTCGTACAACGCCGTGCGCTCAGCGCTGCGGCTGCTGGAGGAGAAGGGCCACCTTCGGCACGAGGAGGATGGCCGCCGCTACGTCTATCTCCCCACCACGCCGCGTACGAGGGCGCGCACGCATGCCCTGCAGCACCTCCTGCGCACCTTTTTCGGCGGGAGCGCGGAGCAGGTGGTGAACGCGTTGCTGGACGAGACGAAGCTGTCCAAGGCGGAGCTGGAGCGCATGGCGCAGCGCATCCGCGAGGCGCACGCGGAGGAAGAGGAGGCCCGATGACCGAGTGGCTGGCGGGGACGGGCGAGTTCGCGCTCGCGGTGACGCTCAAGGCGTCGCTGCTGGTCGCGCTGGGATTCCTGGCGGCGGCGTTGCTGCGCGACCGGAGCGCGGCGCAGCGCCACCTGGTGTGGAGCGTGGCGCTCGCCGCCGCGGCCGCGATGCCGCTGCTGCAGCTCGCGCTCCCCAGCATTGAGGTGGCGGTCCTCCCGGCGCCCGTGTCCGCGCCGGCGAGCATGGTCGTGGCGAGCCCCGTGGCACCGGTGGCGGTCGAGGTGCGGTCGGCGCCGGTGAGCACGGCCGCTCCCGCCGCCGCGCCTTCACTGCCAAGTCCCGCCGTGCTGCTGGCGGGGCTCTGGCTGCTGGGCGTGCTCGCGCTGAGCGTTCGGTTGGCGGCGGGCGTGCTGCGCGTGTGGTGGATCGAGCGGCGCTCCAGCGAGGTCACGGACGACGCGTGGGTGCGGCTCACAGACACCCTTTCCCGGCGGCTGAAGCTGGGGCGCATCGTCACGCTGCTGCGCGCGGAGCCCGCGGCGGTGCCGATGACGTGGGGCGTCTTCAGGCCGGTTGTGGTGCTCCCCGGCGAGTCGGCGGAGTGGGACGAGGAGCGGCGCACGGTGGTGCTCGCGCACGAGCTGGCGCACGTGCGGCGCTGGGATGCGCTCACGCAGTGGGTGGCGCACGTGGCCGTGGTCGTCCACTGGTACAACCCGCTGGTGTGGATGGCCGCGCGCCGCCTGCACGACGAGCGCGAGCGCGCCTGCGACGATGCGGTGCTTGCCATCGGCGCGCGCCCCTCCGCCTACGCGGACCATCTGCTGACGCTGGTGCAGTCGCTCGGCCGCTCCGAGGGGCCGGTGGCGGCGCTCGCGATGGCGCGCCGGTCGCAGTTCGAGGGGCGCCTCCTGGCCATCCTGGACCGCGCCATCCCCAGGCGCGGCGTATCGCGCACGGCGCTGACGTCCGCGGTGGTGCTCGCGCTGGCCGCCGCCGCGCCGCTCTCCGCGCTGCGGGCCACACAGCGCACCGCATCAGCCGAGAAGGAGTCCGCCCGCGCGCCGTCGGCATCACCGTCCGTAGCATCCACGGCCGGGCCCGGGGCGGGTCTCGCGCAGACGTCCGCCCGGACGGTGAAAGCGGTGCCGGGTGCGGCGTCCACGGCCGCGCGTCCGCCAGCCGCGATCGCCGCGGTCCGGGACACGGGCGACGTTTCGGAGATGCTGGCGGCGGTGGGGTTGATCGGGTCGTCGGAGGAGCGGACCCGGGTGCTGATCGACCTGCTGACGTACCGGCGGCTCTCCCCCGGCGAGTCCGTCACGTTCCTGGAAAGGGCGGGCGAGATGGAGTCGGCAAACAGCGTCCACCGCGTGCTGGTGGCCGCCCTCGACCACCTTCCCATCGGCGAGCGCCGCGTGCGCGACGCCTTCTTCCGCGCGTTGGAGGGGATGAGCTCCAACGCGGAGAAGCGTGACGTGCTGATCGCGGCGCTCCAGCGCAACGGTGAGGATGTGGCGCTCGCGTCCGCCGTCTTCCGCGCCACCCACACCATGTCGTCGGACGCCAACCGGCGGGAGGTGCTGGTCGCCGGGGTGCAGGCGCGCCGGGTGGACGCCCGCACCCGCGGCGACTTCGTGGCGGCGCTGACGGCGATCCAGTCGGACTACGAGCGGTCGATGGTCGTCACCGCCCTCGGAGGAATGCCCGGCGCCACGACGACGGCCGCGGCC
>DASVVI010000593.1:0-3550 GCA_036386635.1 Longimicrobium sp. | reverse complement strand
GTAGCTTCCCACCTGCTTCATGGAGGCGTTGATCTGCTCCACGGCGCTGGCGGCGTGCCCGGCGGCGGCGGCGTTGGCCTGCGATGCGCCCATGAAGGCGGCGCGGTCGCTGAGGCCGGCCGCCACCAGGGCGGCGCGGCTGGCGTCGGAGATGTCGCGCGCCTGCTCGCTGATGGAGCCCAGGTCGTGCGCCGTGCTCTTTACCACGTCCAGGATCTCGCCCAGCGCGCTTCCCGCGTCGGCGGCGCGCGCGGCGCCCTCGCGCGCCTGGGTGGCGCCGCGCTCCACCGTGGCCACCGTGCGCGCGGTGACCCTCTGCGCGCCGGCCACGAGCTGCGCGGCCTCCTGGGCGCTGGCGCCGCTCTGGGTGGCCAGCTTCCTCACCTCGTCCGCCACCACGGCGAAGCCGCGCCCGTTCTCGCCGGCGCGCGCGGCCTCGATGGCGGCGTTGAGCGCCAGCAGGTTCGTCTGCTCCGCCATCGCGGTGATCACGGCGGTGATGCGCCCGATCCGCTCGCCGTAGCCGCGCACCTCGGCGATCTGCTCCGCCGCCTCCAGCACCGATGCGCGGATCTGCTCCATGCTCTCCATCGCCTGCGTCACCACGGCGGATGCGCTCTGGGCCACGGCCATGGCGTGGGCGGACTTGGCCGAGGCTTCCGCCACCCGCGCCGTCACCCCGTCGATGGACCCGCCCAGCACGTCCAGCGCGACCGCCACCGCCTCCGTGTCGCGCACCTGCTGCTGCGCCCCGCTCGCCACCTGCGCGAGCGCCCCCGCCACTCCGCCGGTGGCCTGCGTGGTGTGGTGGGCGGCGGTGCTGAGCTGCCCCGCCACGCCGCTCACCTCCCGCGCCCGCGCCCGCACGGTCGAGATCGAGTCCGAGAGGCGCCCGGCGCCCTGGTTGAGCGCGGCCACGGCGTCGCCCATCGCGCCCTTCCCTCCCTCCGCCCGCGCGGCGAGGTCGCCCTCGCCCATGCGCTCGGCCATGGCCATGAGCGCGGCGGCCTGGCGCGTCTCCGCCGCCAGGATGATCGACATGTACACCAGGATCGCCGTTTCGAACACCACCCAGGCCGCGTGCACCGCCACCACCTGGATGCCGCCGGTGTGGTTGAAGACGTGCACCGGGAGCCCGGAGCGCTGCAGCACGTCGATGCCGAAGTGGTGGACCGCCACCACCGCCGCCCCTATCAGCGGCACCCGCCAGTCGCGGTACAGGAGAAGGAAGGCCAGCGACGCGAAGATGTGGAAGTGGGTCTCGATCATCCCCGCCGTCTGGTGGATCAGCACGCCGGAGAGCAGCATCAGCACCACGGCCACCGCCGCGCGCGAGACGAATCTCCCCGGCAGCAGCCAGGTGGCGAGACAGGCCACCGCCACGATGGGCGTGCCGATCCCCAGCGCCACGCCCCACGTGCCGTGCAGCGGCGCCAGCGCGTACACCAGCGGCAGGTGCGCGGCCAGGAGCCAGAAGAACAGGCGGTCGGCCGCCCTATGGGCTGCGTCCTGCAGGGTGCGGCCGGTTTGGCCGAAAGGGGTGGCGGGGATCTGCATGGATTTCACTGAGGGGGTGATGCGGAGCTGCTTCGAGAAACGTCGGTTGGGTATACGAGGATACACGAACACTTCACGCCGCGCCATGGCTGGCACCCGCTCTGCACGTCGCCCCGTAGATGTGTAGCACACTCCTCTCCCCCAGCGGTACCGACATGAAGCCATCGACCGGCAGGATGATGCTGGCCACCGCCTCGGTCGCTGTGCGCGAAGCCCTGCGGAGGTGCATGGGCTGGTTCCTGGGAGCCCAGCCGACCTCGGCGATGCTCCTGCGCGAGGGCGACACGCGCCTGGCGGTCGTGCGCGACGGCCGGCTCCTGGTGGAGAGCGCCGACATCACCCTGTCGCACGCGGAGTTCGTGCGGCGGGCGCTCGGCACTCTGCCGGAGGGTGCCTGGGTGGGCACCATCCGCAAGGCCGGCGGGGTGGTGATGGCTCTGAACTCGCGCACCTTTTACGGCAACCAGGTGCCGGCGCCGCAGCCCGTCATCGACGCCGTGCGCGTCGCGTTCCGCTGATGGATCCCGGCCGCCGCCGCGAGCTGGAAGCCCTCCTCCGCGGCCACCTCGCCGAACAGCCGGACCACGGGCTCGCCCGTCTGCGCTGGCTCGCGGATCAACTGGAGAACTACGTGGAACGGTGGATCGGGTTCGGAGAGGGCATGTTTGAGGGCGACCTATTCGCGATGGTGGAAATCGGCGTCGCCCTGACGGACGAGGAGATCCGTCGCGCGGCGCGCCTTCCGGCCGTGCAGGGTGCCTGGGATGAGTTCAGCGAGGTACTCTCAGGCATCCGCACGGGATCGCAAACGCCCGCGCAACTCCGAGAGCCGCTCACCCGTTTCCGCGCCACGCTGCTTCAGGAAGAACAAGGATGAGGGCACCGAAGGGACCGCTGGCGCGCATCTCCGAGCGCAACGTGGAGAGCGTGCAGGCGGAGATCGCGCAGGAAAAGGCGGCGTCGCTCGCCCGCGTCTCCACACGCCTCATGGACGCCATCGCGCGCCTGGAGGAGCACGACGCCGCACCGGGGAGCGCCCCCGAGGAGCGCGCCGCTCTGGTGTCCGCGGCGGGCGAGGCGCTGTGGTACTACGTGGTGCAGCGCGAAGCGTGCGGCCTCCGCGGCATGGACGGCGTCCTGCGCGACTTCCGCGTGCCGCGCGAGGTGCACCTGCGCATGGGCCCCAGGTCCACCCAGCCCCGCGGCGGAGGTTGATCGCGGCCGGGCGCAGGCCCCAGCGCGGTGGCGAGGGAGGGCAGACACGCAGGTCTGCCCCTACGGAGACGGGTGCTCGGGGCGGGCGGCGGAGCGGCGGAGCGGCGGCGGGCACGGGCGCGATGAATCGCGCCCCTACGGAACGGCGCGTTCTTGGGCGGGGCGATGAGGCGCGGACCGCCGCCGGGGGGGGTGAGGGCTAGGGCCCTACCGGCACTCGCCGTCCGCGATCTGGCGCCAGTTGTCGGGGGTAGCCCGCTGGTAGCGGTAGCCGGCGGAGTAGCGCGCGGAGGTCCGCTGCACCCGCAGCGCGTGGGTGTTGATGTTCATCCGCGAGTGCGTCGTCCAGGGCGTGGCGGCGGTGCAGCCGGGGCTGGCGACGGCGAAGTGCATCGCCGGGGCGCAGGCGCCCAGCGAAGTCGCGGCCGCCGCGACGATCCCGGCCAGGACCATCTTCCTCATACGTCCCCTCTCGGTTCGAGTGTGCGTTCCGGCACCGGAGAATCCGGCAACAGGTTCCGTGCCACACCCCCGGATTTCCCACTTTCGCGACACGCCGTCCATTCCGTGTTAATTCAGTGCTCACGCCTGACGGGTACACGTTTGGGCATAATCCTGCTAAATTTCTCGCACGGTCCGAAACCACCCGCCGTGACGTCACGTACGGGCGGCGGACCGGTGCAACCCCACGGAGGGGTCGCGCATCCAATGAATGCCGCCCACCCCCCGGTGCACTCCGGGGCGGCTGATCCCGCCTCGAGAGTGCGGGGGCGTTCCC
>DASVVI010000592.1:0-5783 GCA_036386635.1 Longimicrobium sp. | reverse complement strand
ACAAGATCTTACTGAACGTGGTATGGAGGCCCACAACTATAGGCGTGTGCATCTCGCTCGGGCGGTGCGGCTCTGACCACTTCCTCGCCGGCACCTCCCCAGCGAGAGCGCTGGGTATCAGGCGGTCCGTCGGGCGGCCGGGACGCCGAACTGGGCCGAGCGAAGCACCTTACCCTCTATCTTCTCCGCAAAATGCTGGACCATCGGCGCGGCCCTCGGCGTTCATCAGCGACCGTTCGTACCTATGGAACTTGCCTCCCACTCTCTGGATCCGAGACGGATCAAGGCCACGCGTCGTCGCAGAAGCAAGCGTTACGCTTCGCGCGTCAGCTCCGACGCGAGCGCCTGCAGCACGCTTACGCGGGCCGACGCCAACGGCTTTCGTCCCCGCCTCTCGTGTTTGGTGAGGATCCCCGCCAACTCGATCCTCTCTGCGGTCAGCCGCCAGAGGCCGCCGCTGGTGGCGGGCCACGACTTCCAAGTTCCGCAATCAGCAGGTCATTATAAACAACCAATGAAGACCGTACCACGCTCCGCGCTTCCCTCGTCGGAACCTCACGTCACCTCAATGAGGTGGGCGGCTATTTGCTGCAGCCCCTACAGGAGATCTAGTCCCCGAATTCTTCAAACCGCAACGGCCTAAAGAAGCTTTCGGCTATCGGCGGTGCTTGGCCGCCCCCTACCTGCCTCACCGCGCCCATTTCCGCCATACCGATGTTGCGCAGGAGCGGTGCTCCGCATTCGACGATGCGCTCGCGCCGCAGCCCCCTCACCCCGGCTGCAGCACCTCCGCCCCCTGCAGCTCCCCGATCGCCCGCTCCAACCGCACCAGCACACCCTGGATCGCCTCCACAGAGGCGGCGCCGACGGAGAGGCGGAACCAGCCGGTGTCGTCGTGGAAGCCAAAGGACTGGAAGGGGATGACGGCGGCGCCCGCGCTCTCCAGCAGGAAGCGGCGGATGTCGACGTCGGTGTCGAGGGTGTGGCCGGCGGGGGTGCGGTAGCCGCTGAGGGCGAAGCGCACGCTGAGGTAGATGGCGCCCTCGGGGGCGATGGCGTCCACGGGGAGGCCGCGGTCGCGCAGGGCGATGATGCCGGCGTACAGGAGTTGAAGACGCTCGTTCAGGGCCGCGCGGAAGCCGTCCAGGTACTCGTCCATCGCCGCGTCGTCGGCCAGGAAGCGGGCGACGGCCACCTGCTCGGCGCGCGGAGCCCAGGCGCCCACGTGCCCCAGCAGGCTCGCCATGCGCCGCGTCACGTCCGCCGGCGCCACCACCCAGCCCACGCGCAGCCCGGTAGACGCGAACGCCTTCGACGTGCCGTCCACGAAGATGGTGAACTCGGCCATCGCGGGGCGCAGCGACACGGGGTTGACGTGCCGCACCCCGCCGAAGGTGAGCATCCAGTACACCTGGTCGTACAGCAGGTAGAGCGGGCGTTCGCCCGGCCCGCGCCGCGCGTTCTCCTCCAGCACCAGGTCGCAGATCCCGCCGAGCGCGTCGGCGTCGAAGGCGGTGCCGGTGGGGTTGAGCGGCGAGTTGATGACGAGCAGGCGCGCGCCGCGGACGGCATCCTCCAGCGCATCGCGGGTGGGGAGGAAGCCGCTCTCCGGCCCGCACACCACCGGCCGGCCGCGCGCGCTGGCGAGGTGGACGTAGTGGTTGTTGTTCCACGAGGGGACCGGGTAGACCACGATGTCGCCCGGGTCCACCACGGCGCCGTACGCCCCGTACAGGCCGGGGCGCGAGCCGCCCGTAATCAGCACGCTCTCCAGCGGGTACTCCAGCCCCAGCCGGCGGCGGAACAGCTCCACGACGGCGTTGCGCAGCGCCGGCATCCCGTCCGAGGGCGGATAGTTGGTCTCGCCCGCCCGCAGCGCATCGGTGATCCCCTGCAGGAGCGCGGCGGGGATGGGGAACTGCGACGAGTCGAAGTCGCCGACGGTCAGGTTGCACACGTCGGCCCCGGCGGCGACCATCGCCCGCACCTCCGCGGCGATGCGGAGGATCTCGGAGCCGACCAGGTGAGCCGCCCTCTCGGAGACGCGCAGGTCCATCGTGTTCTCTCCCTTGGTCCAATGCTCGCGGGCCGGTGCGGCCTGCGCTGGGCGCTGAGGATAACCGCCGCGAAGGGTCGTCCGCAACACGGGGTGAGGTGGGTCGCGGGTGCCGCAACGGCGGGGCTCACGCGGAGGCGCGGAGACGCAGAGAGAGGTGCGCGCGAACAGGCGGCCCTGGCGGCGGCTTGACAATATCGTCAGGATCTCTAACAATGAAACAAGCGGGAGGTCCGGCGGTATCAAGGTAGGGAACGCGGACGCACCCGTGCGCCCGAATCTGCCGACACGAATTTGGAAGCACGGCTTCCAATATAGGATTTCGACTCGATCGATCGTTTGCTCGACGGCGTAAGCGCCACGCTTGCAACCCTCATCCCGGAAATCGTCATGGAGCTGACTCACGTGGACCTGACAGGCGCGATGTTCACCACGCTCAAGGAGTTGAGGCACCTGGCGGAGCAGCAGTACGGGCAGCTCTTCGTCCCCACCGAGGTGCTGTCCAAGACCACGCTGCGCATGGTCGTGGAGCTGCGGCTGGAGGCGCTGGGGCGCGTGTTGCTGCACGCGGAGCGCGCGCGCCACTGGCAGCCCTACCGCGTCACCCGCATCGAAAACGCGAGCGAGGCCCGCGTCCTGCGCATCGCCATCTGAGGACCGCTTCGCCCGGAGACACGGAAAAGGAACGGAGCAGGCGGCGAGATCCTCCTTTCGATCTCGCCGCTTCCTCCGTGTCGCTGTGTGACGGCGCCGTTCGTTGTTCGTCAGCGTTTCGACGTCGCCGGCTCTTCCCGCGAGGCAAACCAGTGCATGCGTAAGATCGACACCCGCAACTTCAGCCGAGCCACCCGCACCACACCCAAGGAGATCAACCGCCAGATCGCGCTCAACCTGGTCCGCGAGCACCAGCCGATCTCCCGCGCGGACCTGGCGCGGCACATGGGCGTGGCGCGCGGGATGGTGACGCCGCTGGTGAACGACCTGCTGGCCGAGGGGTTGATCTACGAAGGGACGACCGGAAACCCGCCGCGCGGCCGCAAGCCGACGCTCCTGCACGTGCGCTCGCACGACCGCCTCGCCATCGCCATCGACGTGCGGCTCAGCCAGACGCACGTGATGCTGTGCGACTTCAGCGGGCAGATGATCGCGCTGGAGCGCTTCGCCACCCCCACCACGCCCGCCGAGCTGGTGGCGGAGATGGCGCGCCGCACGGAGCGGATGCTGGCGGACAACCGCGAGGCCGGGGAGTGCGAGGGGATCGGCCTGGTGGTGCCCGGGATGGTGGACCGCGTCACGGGTACCCTGGTGCACGCACCCACCCTGGGCTGGCGCGACGTGGACCTGCGCGGCGAACTGAGCCGCGCCACGGGGATGACGGTGCACATCGAGCGCGACGCCATCGCCTGCGCCCTGGCCAAGATGTGGCTCGGCCCGGCGGAGGGGGGCGCGCAGGACAGCTTCGTCTACCTCACGGTGTCGGATGGCGTGGGCGCGGGGCTGGTGGTGAACGGCGAGGTGTTCCGCGGCCACCGCGACGCCGCGGGGGAGTTCGGGCACGTCCCGCTGGCGCTGGAGGGGCCCTTCTGCCTCTGCGGCTCGCGCGGGTGCCTGGAGGCGCACACCTCCACCTCGGCGACGATCGCGCGCTACCTGGGCCGTCCGCTCGAGGGGCGAGACAGCTACGCCGAGATCCGCGCCACGGGGCTCACGGTGAGCGACCTGGTGGCGCGCGCGCGCGGCGGCGACGGCCGCGCCCTGGCCGCGCTGGAGGAGAGCGGGCGATTCCTGGGGGTGGGGATCGCGGTGATCGTGAACGCGCTGAACCCAGCGCGCATCATCGTGGGCGGGGAGCTGCTGGCCGGGTGGGATCTGATCTCCCCCACGATGCACGCCGCCATGAAGGAGCGCACCCTCACCCTGGGCGCCGCCGCCACCCCCGTCATCCCCGAGCCCGCCGACGAACAGACCCGCCTCCGCGGCGCCGCGGCCCTGATCGTGGCGCCGATGTTCGCGGCGGCGGATGTGGGGTGATGGGTGGGGGTGGGGGGCACCGGGGATGAGGCGGATTCACCTGCTCCCCGGCGGTTGAAACCGCTGCAACAACGGCGGGAAGCCTGCCTTCGCAGGCTCCGGGGGGCGGGCACCGGGGCGGCATCGCCGGGGCCGCATCGCCGGGGGATGAATCCCCCGGCTGGAACTACGGGAAGACCGCTGAAGCGGTCTCGTGCAGCCGGGCATCAGAGCCCGAGTCCGCGAAGGCGGACTTTGTGCTGTTGTTGCAGCGAGTTTACTCGCCCGACTCCTCCACCACCCGCAGCCGCAGGTGCACCGTCGTGCCCTCACCGGGGGTGGAGTCGACGGTCACCTCGCCGCCCCACGATTCCACCAGCCGCCGCACGATGGCCAGGCCCAGGCCGGTGCCGCTGCTGCGGGTCGAGAACTGGGGCTCGAAGATGCGCGGCAGGAGCTCGGGAGGGATGCCTTCGCCGGTGTCGGCGACGTCCAGGTGCAGCCATTCGCCACCGCCCACAGGCGCGGCGGAAATGCGGATCTCGCCGCCGGAGCCGTCCATGGCGCCACGGGCGTTCTCCAGCAGGTTGATGAGCACCTCCTTCAGCTCGCCCACCCGCGCACGCACGCGCGGAGCATCGGGCGGCACGTCGAGCGAGTAGAGCACCCCCTCCGCACCGCCGCCGCCGCGGTAGAGGGCGAGCGTCTCGCCGGCCACGCGGCCCACGTCCACCGCCTCCACCCCCGCGGCCGTCTCGGCGGGGGTGCCGAAGCGCGCGAAGGCACGCGCGATCTCGCCCAGCCGATCGATCTCGCCGAGGACGGAATCGGCGTTGCGCTCCAGGATCGCGCCGAAGTCGCCGCGCCCGTCGGCGTAGGCGCGGCGGAGGTGCTGCACGGCCAGCTTCATGGGGGTGAGGGGGTTCTTGATCTCGTGCGCCACCTGCCGCGCCATCTCGCCCCACGCCAGCACGCGCGCCGTGCGGATCTCCGCCGTCACGTCCTCCAGCACCACCACGGCGCCGGGACGCCCGCTGCGCACCGGGTGCGGACGCAGCCGCAGACGGATCACGCGCCCCTCCACCTCGCGCTCCTCGCTCCACTCGCCCGTCGTCGCGGCGAGGTCGCTGTCCAGGAAGTTGCGCACCGCCTGCGCGACGGCGGCGGGGAGCGGGCGGTCGTTGGGGATGGGCTCGCCGGGCTGCGGCATGGCGCCCAGGATCTGCCCGGCGCGCGGGTTGATCAGCGCCACCCGCCCGCCCGCGTCTAAGGCGATCACCCCGGTTGCCGCTTCGGCGACGATGGCCTCGGTGCGGCGCTTCTCCCCCACCAGCTCGGCCTGCGTCTCGCGCAGGCCGTGCACCATCTCGTTGAAGGCGTGGAAGAGACGCCCGAACTCGTCGCTGCGCTCCTCCGGCAGGCGCACGGAGAGGTCGCCCTCGCCCACGCGGGCGGCGGCCTGGCTCATCCCCTCGATGGGCCGCGAGAGGGCGCGCCCCACGCCCAGCGCCAGGATGACGGAGAGCACGGCCCCCAGCAGGCCCGCCAGCAGCACCACGTCGGTCAGCTCGCGCTGGCGCCGCGCGATCTCGCCCGCCGCCAGCGGGGTGGGCGACGCCAGCACGTCCGCCGCGGCCAGGCGGCGGTACGCCACCAGGTAGGGCTGCCCGGCCAGGCGCCGCTCCTCGCGCTCCTCCACCGCCTCGCCCACGGCGAA
>DASVVI010000591.1:0-3306 GCA_036386635.1 Longimicrobium sp. | reverse complement strand
GCGAGATCGCTCAGCGCACCGCGACAGCCTCCTCACGGCTGCCCACGTACGCCGCCAGGTGCTCGCCGGTAAGCGTGGACCGCGCCGCCACCAGCTCGGCGGGGTGCCTTCGAAGACGATGCGGCCGCCGTCGTGGCCGGCGCCTGGCCAAGTCGATGCTCCCATCACTGGGGACGATCACCGGCCAAGCAGGGCTGTGCCCGCCGTCGCCGTTGATACTACCGGATCCAAAACTCCCACCAGCGCTTGTTGCGCACGCGCTCGGCCATGTCGCGTTCGTCCCGCTCGATCTCGGCATGCCATTCGTCGAGCAGCGCGAGCCAGCCCTGCCAATCCGCTGCGATCGGCTCAACCGTGCCGTTCTCCACGTCAGCGGTGAGGATGGACGGTGGGGACGTGCCGAGGTCCAGGATGTACTCCTCCTCGCCGCCGTCGCCGCCGAGCGCCAGGTAGCGCGCGGACCTGGGGCGGTCGTAGAGGCCGCTCTGGCTCCACTCGCGACTTCTCCAGATCACCCAATCGGCATCGGGGCGCGACCACAGCTCCGCGGCCGAGGAGTCGGGGGGAAATGGGTAGTCGCGCATCGTCGCGCGGTACTCCGGCGGGAGCTTCATGCCCAGCGAGGCTTCGATGCGGTCCAGGTCATCTTCGCTCATGCTCATCTTCAATCGGTGCCTTGCGCGCTGCGGCGGCGGCTGGCGTACGGCAGCACGAACGGGTACCGGCCGCTGAACAGGAGCAGGGCCAGCGGGAGCAGTGGCGAGTAGGTCACCCAGGGCGGGGGCGTCGCTCCTCCGCCGCGCGCCAGGGCGACGAAGTTGGCGATGACGTTGATCGTGAAGATGATGGACACCCACCGGTGCGTCTGCCGCACCCATCTGCTTCCATTCATGGATTACCTCCTCCGAACGCGGGTTTTGAGGGGATCGCGCGGCCGTCGTCGGTCAGCCCTCGACGTACGCCGCTAGGTGCTCGCCGGTGAGGGTGGAGCGCGCCGCCACGAGCTCGGCCGGCGTGCCTTCGAAGACGATGCGGCCGCCGTCGTGGCCGGCGCCGGGGCCCAGGTCGATGATCCAGTCGGCGTGGGCCGTGACGGCCTGGTGGTGCTCGATGCGATGACGGACTTGCCGGCGTCCACCAGGCGGTCGAGCAGGGCGAGGAGGTGCTCGAAGTCGGCGAGGTGCAGGCCGGTGGTGGGCTCGAGGACGTAGATGTCGCCCATGTGGGTGACGAGCTTGAGCCGCTGCCGCTCGCCGCCCGAGAGGTAGCCGACCCCCACGTCCTCCATGCGGGTGAGGGATCGCGTGGGCGGCAGGGGTCTTCGCGGGGCCGGCGCCAAAGAACTCCCTCGCCTCGGCCACGGACATGGCGAGCACCTGGCTGATGTCCTTACCGCGAGTTTGTACTCGAGGACCGCGGCCTGGAAGCGCTTCCCCTCGCACTCCTCGCAGACCGTGGCGACGCTGGCTATCATCGCCAATTCGGTGAAGATGACGCCGGCGCCGTTGCAGTTGGGGCAGGCGCCCTCGGAGTTGGGGCTGAATAGCGCCGGCTTCATGCCGTTCTCCTTTGCGAACGCCTTGGAGGATCGGCTCCAGCAGGTCCGTGTACGTGGCCGGGTTGTTGCGCCGCGAGCCGCGGACGGAGTCCCGTGGGCCAGGGAACCCAGGCCGCGAAGCTGTAAGCCGATTTCGTAGTCCGTCCGATCCGCCCATGCACGTCGACAAGTACCGGCCGCCGCCGGCCCATCCGCTCCACCCCTACGTCCAGGCGATCTTCCGGATCCGCCTGGCGCGCCCCTATGCGCGGGAAACCATCCTGCCCAAGGGGAACGTGGACCTGCTCTTCAACCTGGGCGGCCCGCTCGTGGGGGCGGCCACGGCGGAGGAGGGTTCCGTCTGGGTAGGCGGGCTGCGCACGGGCCCGTACCAGGTGCGGGCCACCGGCGCCATGGACCTCCTGGGCGTGAGCCTCCACGCGGAAGGGGCGGCGGCGCTGGTCCCCCTGCCGGCCGGCGAGCTGCTGAACCGGGAGGCGCACGGCGCCGAGGCCGTCCCCGGCCTGGAATCCCTGTGCGACGCGCTCCGCGAAGCCGCCGTCTTCGATGCCCAGCGCACGCTGCTGGTCGCATGGCTCCTGGCGCGGCTGCGCCCGCCCCGTGGCGCGGCGCTCGTGGCGCAGGCGTGCGCCCGTCTGCGAGAGAGCCGCGCCGCCGACCCGTTCCGCGAGACGGCGTCCGCGCTCGCCATCTCCCCGCGGCACCTGCGACGGCTCATCACCCAGCAGGTCGGCGTATCCCCGGGCGAGTACCTGCGCCTGTCGCGCTTCATCCGCTCGCTGCACCGCCTGCACGCGCCGCACGCCACCATAGGCCGCGTGGCGCACGCCGCCGGCTACTACGACCATGCGCACTTCTGCCACGACTTCCGCGCCATCGCGGGGATGACGCCCCAGGAGTACCGGGCGCAGCCGGTACGGCCGGCGGTGGGGCACGTAATGGGGGAAGGCGCGCCGGATGCCGGGCGTGAAGGGGCTTCGTCGCCAGGAGATGGAGCGCGGCCCGGCTGACGTGTCCCCCTGGTACAAGACGGGTGGGATGAAACCCGGTAGGTTGGCGCGTCCGGTGCTCCAACCATCCAACCCGGGGTGCGCCCTCCATGCCGATCTCCTCCCGCCCCGCCGCCTGGCGGATACTCTTCCTCATCTCCGGGCTGATGATGGTTCCCGGAGCGCTCACCCACCCCCGCGGCGGCGGCATGCCCACGATGCTCGCCGACCCGGGCTGGATCTCGTCCCACCTGCTGATGCTGGGCGGGCACGTCGCGCTGGTGGCCGGGCTCCTGGCGCTCCGCCGGAGGACCGCATGGCTGCGGGTGGGCGTGGTGGTGGCGGCGCTACAGGTGGTGGAGGCCGCATTCCACGCGGCAGCCTTCGTGGACGCGCACCATCTGCGGGCCGGGCGCCCCACACCGGTGCTGAGCACGCACATGCTGCTCACGCCCTTCGTCTATCCGCTCTTCGCGCTCGGGATGATCTGGGTGATCGTGGCCGCGGCGCGCGAGGGAGCCCTCGGATCCGGGTGGATCGCGCCGCTGGGCGTGGCGGGGGTGGCGGCGCACGGTGCGGCGGCCATCGTGGTGGGTGTGCTTGGCCACGACGAGCTGGGGCCCCTCTTCGCCGGCATCGCGCTGTTCGGCCTGTGGTGCGTGTTGGCTTCGCTGTGGCCGGTGCGGGCTCGATCGCCGGCGGCGGCACCCGTCCCTGTCGCCCCAGCGAGCGTGCCGGCTTCCAGCGGGTTCGGCTGAT
>DASVVI010000590.1:0-3694 GCA_036386635.1 Longimicrobium sp. | reverse complement strand
GAACGCCGAGGACGCGCTGGCGCGGCAGGGGCTCGCCTTCGAGAACCTGTACGACGCGGTCCTCATCACCGACCCCCAGGGGCGCATCACGGACTGGAACCCCGCCGCGGAGCGCATCTACGGATGGAGCCGTGAAGAGGTGCTGGGGTCCACCGTGGAGCTGTGGCTCCCCCCCGGCGAGGCGGCTGACCTGAACCGGCGCATCCTGAACGCGCTCGACGCCGAGGGCCGCTGGTCCGGCAAGATCCGCTTCGTGCGCAAGGACGGCGGTCTGGGGCTCTCGGAGACGGTGGTCGTTCCGCTGCGCGACGCGGCGGGTCGGCGGGTGGGCGCGCTGGGGGTGAGCCGTGACGTCACCCAGAGCGAGCACGCCGCCGAAGCGCTGCGCGCCAGCGAAGAGCGCTACCGGCTGATGGTCGCGGGCAGCGAGCAGGTCTTCTTCTACCAGCACGACCTGCACGGGGTCTACGAGTCGGTCTCCCCCTCCGTCCACGAGGTGCTGGGGTACAGGATGGAGGAGATGCTGGGGCGGCGCTACGGATCGCTGCAGCCGGCCGGGTGGGACATCGCCGAGGTGGACGCGCAGACGGCCGTCACCCTGGGATCCGCAGGGGCGCCGCACTCGTACCGCGTCGTCGTGCGCCACCGCGACGGCCATCCCGTCACCCTGGAGCTGGTGGAGACAGCGGTGCGGCGCGGCGGCGAGGTGGTGGGGGTGCAGGGCTTCGCGCGCGACATCACCGCACGCACGCGTGCCGAGGAGGCGCTGCGCGAGAGCGAGGAGCGCTACCGCACCCTCTTCGAGGAGAGCCGCGACGCGGTGTACATCACCACGCTGGAGGGGCAGTTCGTCTCGGTGAACCAGGCGCTGGTGGACCAGTTCGGCTACACGCGCCAGGAGCTGCTCTCCGGCGACGTGTCGCACCTGTACGCCGATCCGCAGGACCGCGACCGCTTCCGCGACGAGATCTTTCGCGAGGGGTTCGTGCGCGAGTTCGAGGTGAGGTTCACACGGCGCGACGGCGCGACGCTACACTGCCTGGTAAGCGCCACCCTGCGCCGCGCCCCCGACGGTACCGTGCTCGGCTACCAGGGGATCATCCACGACATCACCGAGCGGAAGCGGGCCGAGGAGCGCCTGGCCTACGGCGCCCTGCACGACGCGCTCACCGGCCTCCCCAACCGCGCCCTCTTCATGGACCGGCTGGAGCGCGCGGCCAGCGGGCGGCGCGAGGGGGCGGCGCTGGCCGTCTTCTTCATGGACCTGGACCGCTTGAAGGTCATCAACGACTCGCTGGGCCACGGCGTCGGCGACCGCATGCTTGTGGAGATCGCCCGCCGCCTGGCCGCCGCCATCCCGCCCGACGCCACCGTCGCGCGCTTCGGCGGCGACGAGTTCACCCTCCTTCTCCCCTCCACCACCACGCGCCAGGCGACGCACATGGCCGAGCGCCTGCTGGAAGCGCTGGCCGTGCCTTTTGCCCTCGCCCCCGGCCACGACGTCTTCGCCTCGGCCAGCATGGGGATCGCCCTGGCCAGCGGCACGGCCGAGCGGCCGGAAGAGCTGCTACGCAACGCCGATGCGGCGCTGAGCCGGGCCAAGGCGCGCGGCAAGAACCGCTACGAGGTGTTCGACCGCGCCATGCACGCCGCC
The DNA here is from genome assembly GCA_036386635.1 of Longimicrobium sp. Lineage (GTDB taxonomy): Bacteria > Gemmatimonadota > Gemmatimonadetes > Longimicrobiales > Longimicrobiaceae > Longimicrobium. The sequence continues at coordinate 2,040 of DASVVI010000590.1, read as the reverse complement.
GCCGTCGAGCGTCTGCGGCTGGAGAGCGACCTGCGGCGGGCCCTGGAGCGCGGCGAGCTGCGCCTCCTCATTCAGCCGATGGTGTCGCTGGAGGACGGTCGGGTGGCGGGCTTCGAGGGGCTGCTGCGCTGGGAGCACCCGGATCGCGGCACCATCGCCCCCAACCTCTTCATCCCCCTGGCCGAGGAGACGGGGCTGATCTCGGCGGTGGGGCGGTGGGTGCTGGAGGAGGGGTGCAGCCAGCTCGCGGAGTGGACGCGCCTCTACCCGGAGCGGCGACTGATCGTCTCGCTCAACCTGTCCGCCCGCCAGTTCGGCGACGCGGACCTGGCGGACCACGTGGCGCGCGGCCTGGTGGCGTGCGGGGTGGATCCCTCGCGCCTCTGGCTGGAGATCACGGAGACGGTGATCCTGGAGAACGCCGAGCCCGCGCGCTCCACCCTGCGGACGCTCAAGGAAATGGGAGTGCAGCTCTGCATGGACGACTTCGGCACCGGCTACTCGTCGCTCGGCTACCTGCACCGCATGGAGTTGGACGAGCTCAAGATCGATCGTTCATTCGTGAGCCGGATGGACGACGACCGGCGCAGCACGCAGCTGGTGCACGCCATCATCGCGCTGGCGCACAACCTGGGCGTGCGCGTGGTGGCCGAGGGCGTGGAGACGCCCGCCCAGCTCGCCGCCCTGCGCGCCCAGCGCTGCGACTACGCGCAGGGCTTCCTCTTCGCCCGCCCCCTCACCCCCGCCGCCGCCGCCGACCTGCTGGACCGCGACACGCGCTGGTGATGGTGGCCGGAAAGCCCGTCCTCGCGGGCGAGATCCGTCCCCGCCACCCGATACCCGGCCCGGACTGTAGGGGCGCGATTCATCGCGCCCGTGCCCGCCGCCGCACCGCGCCCGGTTTACGCACGCCGAATTCTCACGGTTTCCTCCGCCCCATCGAGCTGGCGGTCGGCGCCACCCCCCGTTCGGCCACGCCCGCTGCTCCGTCGAGGACGATGCCTCCTGCGAACGGAGCTCCGCTGGGACTGAAATCGCCACCGATCGGCCATCGTCCGGACCGGTTTGCGATCGAGGCTTGCAGCCCCCAAAAAGCACGTATAGCTTCGAAATGACCGTCAACGCGGGAGGCCGATATGAAGGAGATGAAGGTACGGGAGCTCATCCCACCGATGTGGCCGCCGGACAGCTTCACGATAGAGGAAGCGCTGAAGGCTTGGGACGAGGTTCACGCGGAGAACGAGGCTCGGCGCAATGCACCGCGCAAGCGCCCGCGTGCGGCATCGAAGAAGGTCGTACCCACTCGGGGCGATGGTCCATGATCGCTCGGGGCTACGATCGCAACGTGTTCATCAACTGCCCTTTCGACTCCTTGTACCGGCCTCTGTTCGAGGCCACTTTTGCTACGGCAGATTGCGGGTATCATCCGCGCTCAGCCCTCGAGGTCAACGACAGCAGCCAGGTGCGTATCGAAAAGATCACGGGGATCATCAGCGAGTCGCGCCTGGCTGTGCACGACGTTTCGAGAACACAGCTCGATCGCGGCACGCGGCTCCCGCAGTTCAACATGCCGCTCGAGCTCGGCATCTTCCTTGGTGCGAAGTCCTTTGGATCCGGAGATCACAAGCGGAAGGTAGCGATCATCCTGGACACGGATCGGTTTCGCTACCAGAAGTTCATCTCCGACATCGCCGGACAGGGCATCCGTGCCCACGGCGGCAGAATCGATGAAGCGATCCGTGAGGTACGCGACTTTCTCTCCGCCTATCGTGAGGCCGGGGTGTTCCTCCCAGGCGGGGACAAGATCGTAGATAGGTACCGCCAGTTCGTAGCCGACCTTCCCACGACCTGCCGCAAGCTCCACCTGGATCTGGACAGACTGAACTTCCGCGACCTATCGAGCCTGATCTTCACCTGGTTGAAGAGGCACCCCATGGAGTCAGTGGCGGCTGAAGCGTGACCGGCCGGCGGGAGGATTTCGCACGGATCCGCCACCGATCAGCCACCGCCCGGACCGGTTTGCGCTCGAAGCTTGCAGCC
>DASVVI010000589.1:0-5139 GCA_036386635.1 Longimicrobium sp. | reverse complement strand
CCGAGGACGCCGAGCGCCTCGTCAACTCGCTGATGGACGGCTTCGTGGCCGGCACCTTCGACGCGGTGTACGTGGTGTACGCCAAGTTCAACTCGGCGCTCTCCACCCCGCCCACCACCCTGCAGCTCCTTCCGGTGCAGGCGCCGGAAGACACCGGCCGCGGCGGCGAGGTGGACTACGTGCTGGAGCCCGGCGCCGACGAGATCCTGGGGCGCATCCTGCCGCTGTACGTGCGGAACGGGGTGTACCGGGCGCTGGTGGAGACCACGGCGGGCTTCTACGGTGCCCAGCGCACCGCCATGAAGAACGCCACCGACAACGCCGGCGACATGCTCAACGCCCTGACCCGTACCTACAACCGGGTGCGCCAGGCCGCGATCACGCAGGAAATCGCCGAGATCGTCGGCGGCGCCGCCGCCCTCGAATAACAGGAGACCCAAATGGCTACCGTTGCCCCTGAGCAGGCCACCATCCCGACCGCCGCCGTCAAGGCGGGCCGCGTCGTGCAGGTCATCGGCCCGGTGATCGACGCCGAGTTCGAAGGCCACCTTCCGGACATCTACAACGCCCTGCGCGTGACGCGCGCCGCCAATGGCGACCAGCCGGCGCTCGACATCACGCTCGAGGTGCAGCAGCACATCGGCCGCCACCAGGTGCGCGCCGTGGCCATGGAGTCCACCGACGGCGTGGTGCGCGGCATGGACGTGCTCGACCTGGGCTCGCCCATCACCGTGCCCGTGGGCGCTCCGGCGCTGGGGCGCATCCTCAACGTGCTCGGCGAGCCGGTGGACGAGTCCGGCGTCATCCCCGCCGACACGCTGCGCTGGCCGATCCACCGCCCGGCCCCCCGCTTCGTGGACCTCGAGGCCAAGGCCGAGGTGCTGGAGACGGGGATCAAGGTGATCGACCTCCTCACCCCGTACGTGAAGGGCGGCAAGATCGGCCTCTTCGGCGGCGCCGGCGTGGGCAAGACGGTCGTCATCCAGGAGCTGATCAACAACATCGCGCGCGGCCACGGCGGCCGCTCCGTGTTCGCCGGCGTCGGCGAGCGCACCCGCGAGGGCACCGACCTCTGGCTGGAGTTCAAGGAGGCCGGGCTCATCAAGGAAGCGAACCTCGCCGAGAGCAACGTGGCGCTGGTGTACGGGCAGATGAACGAGCCGCCGGGCGCGCGCCTGCGCGTGGCGCTCACCGGCCTCACCGTGGCCGAGTACTTCCGCGACGTGGAGAAGCAGGACGTGCTCTTCTTCGTGGACAACATCTTCCGCTTCACGCAGGCCGGCTCCGAGGTGTCCGCGCTCCTGGGCCGCATGCCCTCGGCCGTGGGCTACCAGCCGACGCTGGCCACCGAGATGGGCGCCCTGCAGGAGCGCATCACCTCCACGCACGAGGGCTCCATCACCTCGGTGCAGGCCATCTACGTGCCGGCCGACGACCTTACGGACCCGGCGCCGGCCACCGCGTTCGCGCACCTCGACGCCACCACGGTGCTCTCGCGCGCGATCTCGGAGCTGGGCATCTACCCGGCCGTGGACCCGCTCGACTCCACGAGCCGCATCCTGGACCCGCAGTACATCGGCGAGCGGCACTACCGCACGGCCACCTCGGTGCAGCGCATCCTGCAGCGCTACAAGGAGCTGCAGGACATCATCGCCATCCTGGGGATGGACGAGCTCACCGAAGAGGACAAGGTGATCGTGGGCCGGGCGCGCCGCCTCCAGCGCTTCCTGTCGCAGCCCTTCTACGTGGCCGAGCAGTTCACGGGCACGCCGGGCGAGTACGTGAAGCTGGAGGACACCGTGGAGTCGTTCGAGCGCGTGGTGAGCGGCGAGTTCGACCACCTCCCGGAGCAGGCGTTCTACATGGTGGGCGGCATCCAGGGCGCCATCGACAAGGCGCAGCGCCTGGAGCAGGGCGGCTGATGGCGGCCCCCGCCGCGGGCACGGCCGGGGGCGCCATGCGCGTCTCCGTCCTCTCGCCCGAGCAGACGGTGTACGAGGGCGACGCCACCTCGGTGGTGGCCCCGGCGTGGAACGGCCAGCTCGGCATCCTGCGCGGCCACGCCCCGCTGATGGCCCTTTTGGGCGAGGGTGTCCTGCGCATTGAGAACGGCCGCGAGACCCTGCAGTTCCGGGTCTCCGGCGGCTTCCTTCAGGTGGTCGACAACGTCATCACCGTCCTCAGCGAGCGCGCCACCGCCGCCTGACGACTGCTGACGCTCAGCACAAAACACAGCCCCCGGCGCGGAAGCGTGCCGGGGGCTGTTTTCATCTCCCGGTTTCTCCTCCACCCCCCCGTAGGCGTAGGGGCGGCCCCGCGTGGCCGCCCGTGCCCGACCATACGCGGATGCCATCTACCCGGGGCGTCGCACCAGGGGCGAATGAATTCGCGGCTGGAACCGCGCAAAGTCCGCCTTCGCGGACTCGGACTCCGATGCCCGCCTGCACGAGCCGGCTTCAGCCGCCTTCGCGTGGTTCCAGCCGGGGGATTTATCCCCCGGCGACCCGCCCCCGGCCCGGTGCCCGCGTCGCGCACCAATCCCGCCCCGCAACCTGCGAAGGCAGGTTTCCCGCGGTTGTTGCAGCGGTTTCAACCGCCGGCCCATAGCCGGTCTCCACCCGTTCCCCAGCCCGTTCCCGAGCCGTTCCCCACCCGCTCCCACCCCGTACCTTCCCAAGCGGGCGCGGTGGATGCATCCTTCACCGGCGGGCCACCGGGGCCCGAAGGTGATTTTCTCATCCTGGGGATGCATGAAACGGATCGACCTGCACATCCACACCCACGCCTCCGACGGGCACTGCTCACCCACACAGGTCGTGCAGATGGCCGCCAGCGCGCGGCTGGACGTGATCGCCATCACAGACCACGACACGGTGGCCGGCGTGGACGAGGCCATAGCCGCGGCCGCCGCGCACCCGCTGCAACTGGTGCCGGGGATTGAGATGAGCACGCGCGAGGGCGACCACGAGATCCACATCCTGGGCTACTTCATCGACCACCACGCCCCCTCCGTCACGCGCCACCAGGTGAGCGCCGTCGAGCGCCGCGCCGACCGCATGCGCGGGATGGTGGCGAACCTCAACGGGATGGGGATCGAAGTCGACTACGCGGACGTGGAGCGCGCCGCCGGCCCGGACTCGTCCGCCATCGGCCGCCCTCACCTGGCCCGCGCCCTCCTGGAGCGCGGCCAGACCCGCTACTACTCCGAGGCCTTCGAGCGCTACATCGGGGACAAGGGAGCCGCCTTCGTGCGCAGCGACTTCCCCGGCGTGCGCCAGGCGATCGAGGACATCCACGCGGCAGGCGGCGTGGCGGTGTGGGCGCACCCGGAGGTCGCCATCTTCGACCAGTACGTCCGCGCCTTCGCCGATTGGGGGCTCGACGGGCTGGAGTGCTACCGCCCCAACACCCCGCCCGTGGAGTCGCACCTCTTCGAGACCGCGGCCAACACGCTCGGCCTGCTGCGCACCGGCGGCTCGGACTGGCACAGCACGCACCGGGGCCCCCTGGGCGAGTTCGCGGTGAAGTACAGCGACGTCAGCGCCCTGCTCGACCCGCGCCTCCCGGCGCTGTCCTGACCAATCCCACCGCCCCCGCGAACCCCCTGCGCGACCCCTGGGTGATCCCGGGGCTCGTGCTCCTGGCCGTGCTCACGGTGGCGGTGGCGCTCCTCTACCGCGGGGCCCCGCAGACCGCCGCGGAAGTCGGCAGCAGGACGTGGGTGGCCGTGGCGCCGGACGCCTTCACCCCGCGCGTGTCGCGCGCCCGCGAGCGCGTGCAGGCCGCCATGCGCGCCGCCGCGTCGGGCGACACCGCGGGCGCCATCGCGCGCTACGCGGAGGCGGAGGGCGAGGCGTGGACGGCCCGCCAGAACGCCGGCGACTCCACGCAGACGGCGATGGCCACCGAGCTGTGGGCCACCGCCACCCTCGACCGCGCGGAGCTGATGCTGGCCGCTGGCGCCGCCCCCTGGTACCGCGGCGACAACACGCAGCTCCTGCAGGAAGCGAAGGCCGCCGTGCAGCGCGCCGGCTCGGTGCCGCTGGCGCCCGCCACCCGTTCCCGCGCTGCCGCGCTGCTGGCGAACATCGACCGCAAGCTGAGGCCAGGCCCCCTCGAATGGATCCCGCAAAGATGACGGCCGCCCAGCGCGCCGTCGCGGCCGCGCTCCTCTTCCTGGGCGCGGCGGCGGTCGCCGGCATCGCGCCGGTGGAGGCGGGGGTGCAGTACCGCACCTTTGGCATCGTGGAGGGAGTGTTCGCGCTCCTTTTGACGTACGTCCTGCTGCAGCGCCGCGCGTGGATGTCGCCCGCGGGGGTGCCGGGGTGGGCGGCGGTCATCTACGGCACGCTCGCCACCGCGCAGATCGCCGAGTTCCTCTTTCCCCCGCCCGGCGTGGTGGAGTGGGTCGTCGTCGCCACGCTGGCGCTATCGGGGTGGGGAGCGCTCTCTCGCGGCCCGCGCCGACGCATCGTCTTCGGGCTGGCGACGCTCTCGCTGCTGATGGCGCTCCTTCGCTATTCCGTCATCCCCGTGCTGTGGGGCGTCGGTCCGCAGCCCGGCGACCTGCTGGGCGTGGGCGACATGGCGCAGGGCGCCCGCCGCGTCTTCGCGGACTACCAGCCGATCCGCCCCGCGGGCCAGCTCCTGGGCTTCGCCGCGATGGCGATGTGGGCGCTCGCGACGCGCCTCGTCTGGCCCGTGCTGCCCTCGCGCGGGCGCCGTGGGCGCGACATCACGAACCTCCCCAAATCCGGTTCCCGCAAAGCCTTGACGCGTCCGGTGGACTCCTATATACTAGGCGCCCCTCGCGAGGCTGACGTCGTGGAAACGACGCAGGACGGTCTTCGGGCCGTTGACAGTCGCGAGCAAGGATGATAAATTGACGGGCTCGCCAGCGGAATTTTTGCTGGCAACGGATATTTGAAAATTCGGGTATGGGAAGGGTAGTAGGAAAGGTCAGCACCAATGGTGTGTCTGACGTGTGCGCCTGTCCTGGCAACGGGATAGGCGGGCTTTCGAGTGGGGGCCGGAGTAGATCCGGCCAAGCGAAGAAAGGGCGCACGGTGGATGCCTTGGCACGGACAGGCGAAGAAGGGCGCGGCAAGCCGCGATAGTCCCGGGGGAGCCGCACGCAGG
>DASVVI010000588.1:0-1784 GCA_036386635.1 Longimicrobium sp. | reverse complement strand
CACCAGGTCCTGCGCGCCGCTCATCACCCCCATCGCCGCGAAGTTCACGGCCTGCAGCCCCGATCCGCAGAAGCGGTTGAGCGACACGCCGCCCACGTGAAGCGGCCAGTCGGCCAGGAGCACCGCCTGCCGCGCGACGTTGGCGCCCTGCTCCCCTGCCTGGCTCACGCACCCCGCCACCACGTCGTCCACCTCGGCGGGGTCGGCGCCGGTGCGCTCGGCCAGGCTGCGCAGCGTCTGGGCGAGGAGCTCCTGCGGATGGATCTCGGTGAGCGCGCCCTTGCCGCGCTTGCCCCGGCCGCGCGGCGTACGCACCGCGTCGATGATGTATCCCTGTGACATGGCTCTCCTCCTTGGTTCAGACGCCGGCGAGCGCCGGCCGCGGCGCGGCGGGCCGGCCGCCTCGGTTCATGATGTGGACTGCCTCGCCCAGTGAGTGCTTGAACGCTTCCAGCACCCCCTCGCCCAGCGTGGGATGCGGATGGATGGTGAGCGCCATGTCCTCCGGCGCCGCCTGAAGCTCGATGGCGAGCGCGGCCTCGGCGATCAGCTCGCTCGCCTCCGGGCCCACGATCCCCACCCCCAGCACGCGGTCGCGGCTGGATACGACCCTGACGAACCCTTCCGTCTCCCCCACCGAGAGCGCCCGCCCGGACGCCGCGAAGGGGAAGCGTCCCACCCGCACGTCGTGCCCCGCGGCGCGCGCCTCCGCCTCGGTGAGCCCGACGGTGGCGATCTCGGGATCGGTGAAGATGACGGCCGGCATCGCGTACCAGTCGCGCCCCACGTTCCGGCCGTGAATGACCTCCGCCGCGATCTCCCCCTCGCGGAATGCCTTGTGGGCGAGGTAGGGCCCGCCGGTGACGTCGCCCACCGCGTAGATTCCCGGCACGCTGGTGCGGGTGGAACGGTCGGTGGCCACGTGCCCGCGCTCGTCCAGCCGCACGCCCACCTCCTCCAGCCCCAGCCCCGCCGTGTTCGGCCGGAATCCGACCGCCACCAGCACCCGCTCCGCCTCCACCGTCTCCGTGCGGCCGCCGTGCTCCACCATCACGCGCACGCCAGCGCCCGCCGGCTCCCACCCCGCCGCGCGCGCCGGGGCTAGGATGACGCCGCCCCGCTTCCTGAAGCGCCTCGCCGCCACCGCCGACAGCTCCGGCTCCACCCCCGGCAGTATGCCGTCCGTCATCTCGACGATGGTGACGCGCGTGCCGAGCTTCTGGTACATCATCCCCAGCTCCATCCCGATCACCCCGCCGCCCACCACCACGAGGGAGCGTGGGACGGAGCGGAGACTGACCGCCTCCTTGGCCGTGAGCACGCGCTCGCCGTCCGGCTCGAAGCCGGGGATGGAGGCGACCCGCGCCCCCGTCGCCAGGACGATGGCCTCGCGCGCCTCGTAGCGGGCGCGGGTGCCGTCCGCGGCCGTCACCTCCACGGTGTGGGCATCCAGGAGGCGCGCGTCGCCCATCGCGTACTCCCCGCCGTTGGCGCGGATCAGCGTCCCCACGCTCCCGGTGAGGCGCTCCACGATGCCGTCCTTCCACCGCTGCGTCGCGGCGAAGTCGATCTCCGGCTCGCCCGCGCTGATCCCCATGGCGCCGGCGTGGCGGATGCGCTCCAGGGTGCCCGCGGCCGTGATCAGCGCCTTGGAGGGAATGCATCCCCAGTTGAGGCAGACGCCGCCCAGCGACTCGCGCTCAACGCACAGCGTCCGCTTGCCGAGCTGCGCCAGCCGGATCGCCGCCGTGAACCCGCCGGGCCCGCCGCCCACCACCACGAGG
>DASVVI010000587.1:0-29533 GCA_036386635.1 Longimicrobium sp. | reverse complement strand
ACGACCTGGACGCGGCGGTGGAGTGGGACGAGGAGGAGGAGGCGTAGGGGGGCCCCACCCCCAGCGTCGCTCCGCGACGCATCCCCCTCCCCCACAACTGCCTGGGGGAGGGGGAGGTTGGATCGATAATCGCTGCGCGGTACACCCAACGCGACCTCCGCCCCTTACACGGACGCCGGTAGGGGCAGACCTGCGTGTCTGCCCAACCTCGCCCCATCCCCGACCGACGCGCCTCTCGCACCGGAACCTCGTAGGGGCAGCCCCGCGTGGCTGCCCGTGCTCGCCCCGCTCCGACGCCTGGCGCCACGCATCCAACACTTGCTCCGCGACAGACAGAGGCCCCTCCCGCGCTGGTGCAGGAGGGGCCTCGTGACTCACGGCGGCGCGTTTATGCCTCCGCCACGTCCTCGTCATCGACCTCGTCGTCCTCGCCTTCGGACGGATCGAAGGGGAAGATCAGGGAGTTGCGCACGGGGTGATAACGCGCCCCGAACGACTTGGCCTCGACTAGCGCCTCCTGCTTCGCCAGCCCCTTCTCCACGATCTCCTGGATGATGGCGTCCGTGAGCGGGACACTGCCTTCCAGCTTCTCATCGCTCATCGCTCCCCCTCGTGTAGGAAGAAGTGCGTTATTGCGTGAGTGCGGTAGTGCGTTCGTAACCGCGAATCACCAGCGCACTTACGCACTAACGCACTCACGCACTGCTGTTCCACTTGGCACTCGGCACTAAGCACTTGGCACTTCCGTTCACTTCAACGGACACCTCAACAGCGCCAGCGTCCCCGGCACATGCCGTCCATGCCCCTCGCTCACCAGCGCCACCGTGCCGTCGTCGGCGAGGGCGACGCCTTCGCCCTGGGCCTCGCCGAGGGGGATGAGGTCGGTGCGGCGCAGGGGGGCGGGCGGGGCGGGGGAGGGGCCCACCAGGTCCGTGGTGCGGTACACGTTCAGCAGGCTGTACGTGCGCACCGCCACGAACCGCCCGTCCGGCGACGCGCTGGCGCCGGTCACGCGGTCGCCCGGCTGCGCGGGGGTGGGGGCGAGCTGGCGGACGTGCACCAGCGTCGCGGGAGCGCCCTCGCGGAGCGGGGTGGGCCAGCGGAAGAGGTCCACGGGGGTGCGGGTCCCCTTGCTGATCAGGTACACCTCGCCGCCGGGGAGCACGAAGATCGCCTCCGCGTCGCGGGTGCGGCCGTCGGGGAAGCGCGCGGCGTACGAACGCACCGGACCCACCCGCTCGCCCGCGGCGCTCGGCTCGGGGGCGACGAAAAGGGCCAGGGGCTCGCTGCCGCGGCTGTTGTCGCCGATGTCGGCCATGTAGACGCAGCTCCCCTCCGCGCAGGGGCCCACCGCGATGTCCTCCCAGTCGCGCATCGGTACGCCGACCGGAAAGGTGGCCAGCTCCTGCCCCGTCGCGTCGAGCCCGAACAGCTCGGGCTGGTGGCCGCTGTCGTTGTGCGTCCAGAGCACGCCGTGGAGGGTGCGGCTGAACGCGACGCCGCTCGCCTCCTTCACGTTTTCCGGAAGGGTGAGGCCGCGCGCCTCGATCCGGCAGCCCTCCTCGGGCGCCTTCTCCTCCGCGCCGCCGCCGGCTCCCGAGCAGGCGCCGAGGAGGGCGAGCAGGGGGATCGTCCGCCGCGAAAGGGGCATCATTCGGTGAGAATGGCGACGCGCCCGGAGGCGGGGCGCGCGTCGCGCGGCGGGGTGTCGGGGCGCTGGTAGTAGGTGCCGTCCGGCCCCAGCTCCCAGGCGTATGGATCTTCCAGCTGCGCGGCCAGGATGGCGTCCAGCCGCGCGCGGTGCGCCGGGTCTCGGATGGGCGCCACCACCTCCACGCGGCGGCTCAGGTTGCGCGTGCGCCAGTCCGCCGAGCCGATGAAGTACTCCGGCTCGCCGGCGTTGGCGAAGCGGAAGATGCGCGCGTGCTCCAGGTAGCGCCCCAGGATGCTGAAGACGCGGATGTTGTCCGACAGCCCCCGCACCCCCGGCCGCAGCGAGCAGAGGGAGCGGACGATGAGGTCCACCTGCACCCCCGCCTGCGAGGCGCGGTAGAGGGCGGCGATCATCTCGCGATCCGCCAGGCCGTTGAACTTGGCCTGGATGTGCCCGCCGCGGCCCGCGCGCGCGTGCTCCGCCTCGCGCGCGATCATCTCGAGGAAGCGGCGCCGCATGTTGTACGGCGCCACCAGCAGGTGCTTGAAGACCGGCGTTCCGCCCGCGCCCGAGAGGATGTTGAAGAGCTCGTTGACGTCCTCCCCCAGCCCCGGGTCGGCGGAGAGGATGCCCAGGTCGGTGTACGCGGCGGCGGTGGTCGCGTTCAGGTTTCCGGTGCCGACGTACGCGTAGCGGCGCACCCCCGCCGTCTCGCGCCGCACCACCAGCGCCACCTTGGCGTGCACCTTGAGCCCCGGTATGCCATAGATCACGTGGATGCCGTGCTGCCGAAGGTGGCGCGCCCACTCGATGTTGCTCTCCTCGTCGAAGCGCGCCGTCAGCTCCACCAGCGCGACCACCTGCTTGCCGCGCGCGCTCGCCTTGCGCATCGCCTCCACCAGCCGCGACTTACGGTTGGTGCGGTAGAGCGCGAGCTTGATGGCCAGCACGTCCGGGTCCTCGGCCGCTTCCAGTACGAAGCGCTCCACCGTGGCCTCGAACGAGTCCTCGGGGAAGGAGACGAGCACCTCGCCTTCCTTTAGGACGTCGAAAATCGGCCGGTCCGCGGCGATCGGCGCGGTGTGCTCGGGGGCGGGCGGGTAGTGGAGCCCGGGCTCGTCCACCACGTCCAGCTCGCGGACGGCGCGCAGGTCGATGGGCTGCGGAAGCGAGTACAGGTCGCTCTCGCCCAGCGCGCTCACCCGCTCCGGCACCTCGTACTGCAGCTCGCGCAGGAGGATGTCGCGCATCCGCGGCGGCATCTCGCTCTCCACCTCCAGGCGCACCACGGGGCGGAAGCGGCGCTGCCTCACTTCTTCCTGCACGGCGTTGAGGAGGTCGGCGGCGGAGCGGTCGTGCAGGTTGAGCTCCGCGCTGCGCGTGACGCGGAACGTCGATGCCACCTCCACTTCGACGCCGGGATAGAGGCGCGGAAGGGCGCCGCGCACCAGCGCCTCCAGCGGCAGGAAGCGCCCGTCGCCCGGGAGCGGGATGAAGCGCGGGAGGCCGTCCGGGAGCTCCACGATGCCCAGCCGCTCCGTCCCCGTCATCGGCTCGCGCAGGATGGCGGCGACGGCGGGGCGAAGGTTGCGGATGTGCGGGAAGGGGTGCCCCGGGCCGGCCGCCAGCGGGGTGAGCACGGCATGGACGCTCCCCTCGTAGTAGCCGCGCAGGAAGTCGTCGTCCTCGGGCGTCAGCGCGTCCGGCTCCACGATGACGACGCCGTGCTCGCGCAGGGCAGGGAGCAGCTCGGTGTGCAGCACGCGGTACGACGATTCCGCCAGGCGGCGCGCGCGAATGCCGATGGCATCCAGCTGCTGCTCGGGCGTGACGCCGTCCATCGTGCGCTTGGTGCTCCCCTCGGAGAGCTGGCGCTTGAAGCCGGAGACGCGGACGCGAAAGAACTCGTCCATGTTGGCGCCGAAGATGGAGACGAAGCGCACGCGCTCCATCAGCGGTACCCGCTCGTCCATCGCCAGCGCGAGCACGCGGCGGTTGAAGGCGAGGAGGCTCAGCTCCATGTTCAGCAGCGCGCCCGCCGGAAGCTCCGCCGGGTTCCCCGTTTCCAGCTCCATCTCCACGTCGGGGATGGAGCGCAGGATGTGCGGCGCCGCGGCCTCCGTGCGGCGGATCTCCGCCTCCAGCGGCAGCTCGCTGCGGGCGAGGACGTGCAGGGCGGCCAGCGTGGCGTCGTCGCGCAGGGCGGGGGAGCCCACCATCTGCAGGAGCTCGCCCAGCGGCAGGTGCAGCACCCCCGTCCCCAACGCGGGGAGCGGCCCGGCGAGCCCCTCCGCCAGCCACACCTCCGTGGCGGGGCGCCGCACCGATCCCGGCGCCGTGCCCACCAGCCGGACGCGCGCGGCGGGGTGGTCAAAGGTCTCGCGCAGCACGCGGCGGCAGGTCTCCTCGCCCGTCCCCTCGCCGGTGGGTAGACGCAGCAGGCGGCCCTCGTTGCGCAGCGCCACACGTCCTTCGTCGAACGCCACCACCGCCACGCGCCGCGACGCGCGCACGGCCTCCTCCAGCCAGTCGACCTCCTCCTCGGCCAGGGTGCGCCGCGCGCGGGTGGGGAGCGGATCGGTGACGGGATCGAGGCCGTACTCCAGCTCCAGGGCGCGCAGCAGCTTCTTGCGCCCCTTGGCGTCGCGATCGACGCGGATCTCCACCTCCGCCAGCTCGGCGGAGAGGTCGGCCTCGCGCACGGTCATGTCGTCGCAGAGCACCTCGGCGCGCGCCTGGTCGTCGCGGCGCACGCGGCGGATGCGGCGGCGCGTCTCCACCTCCATCCAGGGTACGAGGCGGTCCGGCTCCACCAGCGCGCGCAGCAGCCGCCCGTGCTCGGTGTCGGCGGCGAACAGGTCGCGCGGCTCCACGTCCGGCCCCACCTCCAGCGCCCGCCGCAGCGGCGCCTCCGGAAGGACGCCATCGTCCCCGCCATCGTGCACCTCGACCGCCAGCGACTGCGTGCCGTCCTCCTCCACGCGCACCCGCACCCACGCCCCGCGGCGCTCCAGGTCGCCTTCGGGGGTGTCGAAGAAGACCTCGCGGAAGAAGGAGGTCTCCGCCTGCCCGCCGCGCAGCCCGTCGGGCAGGGTCTCGGTAGCGATGCGGTCCAGCACGTCGCGTCCGCGCGCGGTGAAGCGGACCCCGGGCTGGGCGGTCATCGTGGGGAATGGGGAATGGGGAATGGGGAATCGAGCGTAAGGGGAGCTCTCCGTGCCGAGTCGTGACAGGGCGCGGCCAGGCTCACCGCATACCCGGCGCCCGCACGCCCGCGCCACACCGAAAGCGGCACGCGCAGGCGGAGCCTCCCCCCGGCACGGCGGTCATCCCATTCCCCATTCCCCATTCCCCATTCCCCGCAGTTCAAAACGGCAGCCCCATGTCGAAGTAAACCCGCCCCTTCTCGCCCGCCGCGTACGACACGCTCACGGCGCGGTTCAGGAAGATGAAGAACAGACCGCCGCCCGCGGCGGTGTGCCATCCGCCGGGCGAATCGCCGTCCACGTACACGCGCCCTGCGTCGGCCAGCGCGAAGGCGCCGACGGTGCCGCGGACGCCCAGGTTGGCGCGGAAGAGGGGCTGGCGCAGCTCCGCGCTCCCGTGCACCGCGCGGTCGCCGGCGTAGCGCTGGGTGCTGGAGCCGCGCAGCGAGTTGCCGCCGCCGATGAAGGCGGCTTCCTGGAGCGGGAAGTCGCCCCAGGCCTGGCGCACGCCGCCACGCAGGGCCAGCACCGGGCCCGCGCTCCCGCCCAGGTACGCCCTCGCCTGCGCCCCCGTGCTGCCGAACGGGCCGTCCAGACGCGACACAGCCGGAAAGGCGCTCGCGTCCGCCGAGAGGGCGAAGCCCAGGCGCGGGAAGGTGGGGTTGTCCACCCTGTCCACCAGCAGCCCGGTGCGCGCGCCCAGCGCTCCCCACGTCCGCGTGCCTCGCACCCCCGGCTGCTCCGCGGGCGATCCGTCTGGCACTCCGGGATCGGTGAGGCGTCCCGCCGGTGCCACGGTGAGCCAGCTGCGCCGCGAGAGGGGGAAGAACCAGGTGGGCTGCACCAGCAGCTGCCGCTCCCACACGCGGCGCACCTCGCGGTCTTCCACCTCCGGCGTCTCGTTGCCGAAGCCGTGGAAGTCCGTGGCCGCAAGCCCGGTGGCGCGCACGTCCGTCAGGAGCCAGCGGCGCGTGCCGGCGAAGTGGTACTCCGCGTTGTACTCCGCCCCGAACCGGGTGTACTGCGGCGCCCACAGCACGCGCAGGTGCCCCTCGCTGGCGAAGGGGAAGCGCCGGAAGCCGTGCGTCTTGAACGCCGGCCCGCCGCCCACCACCACGCCGATGCGCGAGCGCCATCCGGCGTACGGCGCGAACAGGCTGCGGCTGCGCCCCCAGTCCTGGGGCGGGCTCACGCCGGCGCCGCGCTCGTACGCGGGCGGCGTGTACTCGCGCGTGTCCACGTGGGTCCGCGCGCCGCGCACGAAGGTGTTGTCGCCCCGGTCGTCGTAGAACCTCACCCGCGCCCCGCGCGACGAGTCCTCCAGCGCGTCGTCCCCGCCGCCGCCGATCACGCGGGTGGTGATGCGCCCCGGCCCGCCGCGGACGGACGCCCGGTCCGCGCCGCCGTGCAGGAAGAGCCGGATCTCGCGCGTCTCGCCCGGCAGGAAGCGGCGGCGGAAGTACGGCGCCACGTTCTCGCCGCCGGCATGGATGCGCACCTCGGCGCTCCCGTCCGGCGCGTGCTGCACGATGGCGACGTCGCGCTCGTCGCGAGCGTGGATCTCGGGCTCGGCCGCCATCCACCCGTACCACTGCATCGCCACCTCGCGGAGGCGCGCGCGGCGGGCGCGGAGCATGGTGCGCAGGAAGTCCGAGTTCAGCGGACGGTACTCGGCGGGGAGGCGTCCGACGGCGCCGTCGATCACCGCGTCCGAAAGGCGCGTCTGGAGCGTCGACACCACCGACTCCCACGCGGCGCGGTCCAGGTCGCCCAGCAGGCGCCGGTCCAGGAGCTGCGCGTTCTGGATCAGCCCGAAGAGCTGCCCCTCGTAGTCCTCGGCGAAGCGCACCGCCTTGGGAAGCTGCCCGCGCGCCACGTCCAGCGCCAGCCCGTCGTAGTCCGCGAAGACGTAGTCGCGGTCGCGGGGCAGGGCGCGCCAGAGCTGCTCGCCGCCGCGGTCGTAGCGCGCCCAGCTGTACTGGTCCTCGTGCCGGTCCCAGTCGCCGAAGTAGATGTCCATCAGCCGGCCGGCCAGGTAGTCGCGCGTGTCCAGCCGGTGCGCCGCGCCGGATTCCAAGGCCTTGAGGAAGTCCTCGGTGTCCTCGATGGCGCTGGCCGCCGCGATCCCCGCCACCTCGCTGTTGCCGGCGCGCGGGCGCTCCTCCAGCAGACCCAGCCTGCCGTGGAAGGAGGCGTGCTGCTGCGGCAGCCCGGTGGCCGGCATCACGTAAAGGCTGGGCGGCACGTACAGCACGCCCGCCGCGGCCAGCAGCGGGTCCGCCACCAGCGCCGCCGCGGGGTGCAGCGAAGAGACCTGGTCCTGGATCACGTCGCCTACGATCGTCCCCTGGATGTCCGGCGACTGGCCACGCGTCTGGTTCTTGTTGACCAGGCGGAAGGCGTACTCGCGGCCGTTCGCGCCGCGGAAGCGCACCGACTCCGTCTGGTTGCCGCCCCCGGTGCCAGTCGGCGTCAGCCCGCCCGCGTAGCCGCGCAGGTCCAGCACGGGCACGCGCACCGGCGTCGTCCACAGATTCCGGTAAGACTCCCCCAGCAGCGATTCGGGGAGCGGAGGATGCGCGTACTGCGCCCCGGCCGCCACCCGCTCCTGCGCGGCGGCCAGCGACGGGAGGAGGGCGACCGCCGCCGCCAGGCCCCGCGGCGCGAGCCTCACGGCGCCACCGGGCGGCTGCCCGCGGGCGTGCTGGGACGCGGCGTGGCGGGGCGCTGCGGGCCGGCCGGGTTCAGCCGCGTGGTGTCGGTCCCCGCCGGGGGAAGCTCGCTCTCGGTGGACTGCACCGGCGGCAGCCCCTGCGTGTCCAGGAACATGGAGAAGTCCTCGGTCGCCTTCCCGGGCTGGTCCACCTCGAGGACCGCCAGGCGCACGCGGCCGTCCTTGAGGAAGGTGATGCGCTGGAAGCCGCTCGCCCGCCGCGCGTACCGCGACCCGGTGATGGCGCGCACCGTCGTGGTGTGGCCGTAGATTCCCGCGCCGCTCACCACCTGGTATCGCGCCGGCGCGCGGCGGAACACCTGCAGGTTGTGCTCGTGCCCGGCCGCGTAGATCAGCGGTGGGTGCTCCCGGAAGGCGCCCGCCATGTTCACGCGCAACCGGGTGTACTCCGGCCCGTTCACGTCCTGCCGGGCGAAGAAGCCGGCGTTGCGCACGTACGGGTGGATCTGCAGGTAGGTCGGCCAGTCGAAATAGCCGCCGTGCTCGCCGCCGCTCACGAGCGGGTGGTGGCCCACCACCACCGTACGCCGCCCGCCCGCGCTGGCCAGTGCCGCGCGCATGGAGTCCACCACCTGCCGCTCGGACTTCACCGCGCACTCCGATTCCGGCCCCTCCGGCCGCGAGCCGCCGGCTTGCAGCCACCACTGCGTGTCGATCATGATGAGGCGCAGCGTGGGGTTCAGGTCCAGCACCTCCGGACCCGGGCACCCGCTGTTGGGGAGCATGGCCACGCGCCCCTTGCCGCGCTCGTCCACGTAGCGGTCCTGCCGGCGGATGTAGCGCCACCCCTCCGTGCCGCCCGCCTCCCAGTCGTGGTTGCCGGGGATCAGCACCCCGCGCCCGCCGCTCTCCAGGATGGCGTCGATCTGCTCGTTCAGGATCCCCTCGCCCACGGCACGCTCCGTGGCCTGCGCGGAGTCCACGAGGCCGCGCGGGTACGCGTTGTCGCCCAGGTACACGACGAACGTCTGCTCCGGGTCGTCGTCCTTGATGGCCTGGCGGAGCGCGTTGATCACCGGGTCGCCCTGGGGCGTCGGCTCGGGGAGCCCCGCGTCGCCGATCAGGAGCAGCGTGTAGGCGATGGAGTCGCGCTGCACCGCCTCGATCACCTTGCCCACGTTGAATGCCGACTTGTAGCACCCGGCCAGCAGCAGGGCGCAGGGGAGGAGCGTGGCCGCGGCCGTCGTCCAGCGATGTCGATTCGTCTTCATCCGATGTAGTCCTCTAATCCCGCTTGCGTTTCTTCTTCCGCGTCCGGAAGGGCACGTACTCCGCGGCCGTGACCTGGGCGGACCAGCGCTCGTCCAGCGCGCCCACCAGTTCGGCCGGAGTGATCTCCGTCTTGAGCCGCACGAGATATTCCAGCACCGCGGGGCGCTCGGGCTCGCGCCGCACGTTCACCAGCCGCCAGTCGCTCGCGGTGTCGCCGAGGGCCTCCTGCACCGTGAGCCGCGCAACGTCCGGCGCGCCCGAGTGCACCAGCAGGATGCCGTCGGTACGCATGTCGTCGTCGTGCTCCAGCATGCGCCGCCGGATCTCGCGCTGCGCCGCCGGATCGTCGGCGATCATGAGCTCCGGATCGCCCACCGACAGGATCCCCGTTCGGCCGTAGCTCCCGCTGTAGATCGACCCCACGTTGTACTTCCACACCAGCAGCACGACGAAGTTGAAGGCCAGCGACATCGCCAGCGCAACGTCCAGCGCCTGCACCCCCGCCGACAGCCCGATCCCGATTACCAGGAATATGTAGACGGCGTCGCGCGGGTCCTTGAGCGTGTTGCGGAAGCGCACCGCCGCCACGATCCCGGCGAGCGAAAAGGCCAGCGCCAGCGAGTTCTTGACCACCAGCGAGATCCCCGCCACCACGATCGGCAGGATGATGACGGACGAGACGAGCGCGGGATCGTAGCGGAAGCGCTTGGTGAACATGTACACCCACGCCACCGGAATCACCAGCGACATCGCGCCGGCGATCACCAGCAGCGTCGTCAACGCGCGGTGCAGCGCCTCGCCAAGCGACAGCCGCGCGCCGTAGTCGCCCAGCGTGGGCGCGCGCGTCAGCAGCTCAGACCCGCTCCCCCCTCTCCCCAGATCGGGAAGCACCACGGGGGAGATGAAGGCGTCGCGCACCATCGGCACCCAGTACACCAGCGCGCCCATGACGCCGATGAGCAGCACGTAGTAACCCACGAGCCGCAGAAAGGGTGCGCGCCGCGACTCGGAGATGCGCTCCATGAACCCCCGCACGCGCCCCCCGCCGGTTTCTGGGCGTACGGGTGCGGGCGGGCGTGGCGGCGGGCTCTCGGGCCGGCGCCCCTCCTCCCGCCGCACGGGCCTGCCGCGCGCGAGGAGCGTCTCGGACTCGCTCCCGAGGATCGGATCGTCGTCTGCTTTGCCGGGCATGCTCGGTTGGCCTGTGCGCCGCGTGCCACGCTCCGGCGCGCGCACGCTCTTGCCCGTGCCGCGAAGCATGAACCACGCCGCAAGCTGGTTCAGCATATGGGGGTTCTGGCGCGGTGTAAATACGGGAGTGCATCCACCCCCGTCCCCGAAACCGCGCGTGGAACCGCGCGCAGAGAGCGCTCCCGTTCGTTACCCGCCAACTGGCGGACCAGTTTCCAAACGACAGCCGCACTAGGCCGAACCCGGGGTATCTCCTCTTATCCCCGGCCGATTTGGGTGTTCGGCCCAGCCAGCGAACAGCTATACTGAAACCGATGCCCGTCGCCGCACGCAAGCCCCTTCACTTCGTAGGATCGAGCCGCAAGGATCTCATGGCAATGCCGGAGGACGTGCAGGACGTCTTTGGCGCGGCGCTGCTGGACGCGCAGCATGCTGAGACGCCTTCCAACGCGCGGGCGTTCGGGGAGGGGTTGCCTGGCCGGGTGCTGAAGCTGGCCGTGGACCACTACGGGGATACCTACCGCCTCGCCTGCACGGAAAAGTTTCCGCGGGCGGTGTACGTCCTCCACGCTTTCAAGAAGAAGTCGGTCAAGGGAAGCCGCACTCCGTTCGCGGAGATCGAGCTGCTCCGCACCCGCCTCCGCGTCGCCGCGGGGCACTACCAGGAACACTACCGCCCCTGGGGGAATGACGATGAGTGATGACACGATGGTCCACGACAGCACTGGGAACGTCTTCGCGGACATGGCGATGGCGGATGCGGAGACTCGCCTGGCCAAAGCTGAGCTCGCCCGTGCGATCCGCAAGGCCCTTGAAGACCTCGCCCTCGACGAAGCGTCCGCGGCCGAGCTGCTCGGCATCAGCCAACTGGACGTCTCCGACCTCACGGTTGGCAAGCTGGCTCGCTTCAGCATCGAGCGCCTGGAACGCTTCCTCAACGCGCTGGACGTGGAGTCCGCATCCAGGTAACTCCGGCGCCGGGAATCCTCCGGGGCGGATAGAAGTGCACCAGATTTGGGACAATCGCACCAAATCTAGAGCACCAGGATGGCCGCGCAGCCAACCCCTCGACCGCTACTTGCGGCGGTTACGCTTGCGTGCTGCGCGAGCCTCCTTGCGGCGGTTCTTCACCTTCGGACTGGTGCGGGGGCGCGAGGGTGGCGTCATCGGAGAAAGCGGGGAGAACAGGGGCGGACGGGTGTGGAGAGGAGTCTTGCGCTCCGCGAGCAGCCCCAGCCGCACCTGGGCGTCTTCCCAGTCGCCGCAGATGTACTCCGTAACCGCGCCGCCTTCGAAAGCAGCCTCGATGACGAGTGCCGATTCGACCGCCTGCAGCTTCGCGAGCGCAGAGATGAGGGTCGCGTTGAGGTCGGGGTCCTGATCCGGCCAGAGCGCGAGCTGCGCCGTGAGGACGCCGACTGCCTCGTCGCGCAGCTCGGGGTGGTGGCGCGCGACCGCACTCAGCGCCGCCATGGCCGAGATTCGCCGCGTCAGGTCGGCCGCGTCGTTCGCCAGGAGCTCGCGGACGCCCGCGATGGCCGCCCCGCCGATCATCCCGAGCGCTTGGGGGAGGTCGTCCTGCACCCAATCGTCATCGACCGTGGCGAGCAGGTTGACGAGCGGCTGGGCCGCCGCTTCGGCGCGCAGCTGGCCTAGCGTGCGCCAGGCGTGAAGGGGCGCCCATACGTCCACCGACCCTTCCGACTCGTTCAGCGCGGGATCGGACGCCATCCGGATCAGCTCCGGCACGTGCTCGTCCGTAAATCCCAGCGCCAGGTAGTCCGCCCACGGATTCCAGATCTCCCCCGGACTGCCGAGGCTCAGGAGCTGGTCCACGGGCGCGGTATAAGGCGGTGTCATCGCGTGCATGGGATCGCCCCCGGGTGGATAAAGCCGAATCGGCGGATGAAAACCGCGGGCGACTCTCTCCCGCGTCTCCGCGCCTCCGCGTGAGACCCCCTTTCCGCCGAAGCGCGCTGAAACAAAGGAGATGGTACAACCCCGCCGCCCCGCGGGCAAACACGGTTAACGGCCGACGCGAACGAGACCCTTGCATCCCCCGCCGACCGAATACATATTCGGTTCACACCCCCATAACACCGCCCGCGACCGCCTCCCCCGGCGTCGTGCGGCGTACGCGGAACCCCGCCTCGGCCCACCCGAGCGCCGCCACGCGCGTCGCTCCCCATCCAGAGAGAAATGCGTCTCGACCTGCTGATCCTCGCCGCCACCCTCTCCGCGGGTGACGCCCCCGCAGTGCCGCACGTCCCGTCCGCTCCCCGCATCGAAGCGACCGACACGCTCCCCACCAGCGCGCGCATGGTACGCAGCGCCGCGCGCGCGGTGCTGAACGGCGTGGGCCTCGAGAGCGCGACCACCACGGCCCGCACGCGCGCCGCCCTCACCGCGTTGCGCTCTCGCGTGCGGCGGCAGAGCGACCCGGATGCGCTGCGCTTCGCCTTCCGCGCGTACTACAACTACAAGGCGGCGCACCCGGACGACGTCCGCAAGCCGTACCTGTACTACGTGGACTACGGGCTGGACGCGCGCACGCCTCGTGGCTACGTCTTCGACATGGACGAGCTGCGGGTGGTGGACGGGCCCTTTACCGTGGCGCACGGGCGCGGGTCGGCGCCGGACCGGGCGGGAGTGCCGCGGCGCTTCTCCAACCGGCACGGGAGCAACGCCACCTCGCTGGGCCTCTTCCTGGCGGGGGAGACGTACTCGTTCAGCGGCAGCAACAACGGGAGCCGTTACCGCTCCATCGGGCTGCGGCTGAGCGGGCTGTCGGGGGCGTTCAACAGCACGGCACGGGAGCGCGGAGTGGTGGTGCACGGCGCGCCGTACGTTACGCGGCTGGGCGCCGGCCGCAGCGAGGGGTGCCCGGCGCTGGAGCAGTCGCGCGCGCGCTGGCTCCTCCCGCAGCTCGCCAACGGGAGCCTCGTCTTCCTCTTCTCGCCGCTGGACCGCAACTGGATGAAGCGCGATCCCTGGGCCGCGGCCAGCAGCACCTGAGGCCTTGACACGCATCGTCCACAGCGCCTACGATGGAGCCCATGAGACACGCCGCCACGCGCCGCACGACTACCCCCACCGCCACGACCCGCAGCACGGGCCGCGGCCGGGGATGCATGCGCCGCTGACGGCGTGGACCTCCGGTGGACGCGCGCGGCCCGTGAGCTTCACGGGCCGCGTTTTTTCTTGCCCGGCCGGGCTCCCCCGGCCGCAACCAGCCAAGCGGATGCCTGATGCCCGGTGAAGAGCGAGTCGTCCACAAGTTCGGCGGCACCAGCGTGGCGAATGCGGAGCGGTACCGCGCCGTCGCGGAGATCGTGAGGCGCAGGCCCGAGCCTCACCGCGTGGTGGTGGTCTCCGCCATGAGCGGGGTGACCGACGCGCTGGTGCGGACGGTGGAACGGGCCGGGGAGCGCGATCCGGCGTACCGCGACGAACTGGCGGAACTGCGCGCGCGCCACCTGGCCGCCATCGACAGCCTCCTCCCCGGCGCCGTGGGCGAGCCGGTGCGCGCCGCCCTGGAGCGCGACCTCGCCGACGCGGAGGACGTGCTGCGCGCCGCCTGGGTGCTGCGCCACTGCCCGCGCGGCGCCGTGGACATGGTCTCCGGCCTGGGCGAGGTGTGGAGTGCCCGCCTGCTCGCCGCGTACCTCGTCTCCACCGGTGCGGGCGCGGAGTGGCTGGACGCGCGCGAGGTGCTGGTCGCCATCCCGGGCGAGGGGACGCCGCGCATCGACTGGGATGCATCGCGGGAGCGGCTCGCGGCGTGGCGCGCGGCCCGCGATCCCGAGCCGGCGACGCTGGTGGCGACGGGCTTCGTGGCCTCCACGCCGCAGGGCGCGCCCACCACGCTGGGGCGCAACGGAAGCGACTACTCCGCCTCCATCTTCGGCGCCCTCTTCCGCGCGGACTCCATCCACATCTGGACCGACGTGGACGGGGTGCTCAGCGCCAACCCGCGCCTCGTTCCCGAGGCGGTGCCGGTGGAGCGGCTGTCGTACCGCGAGGCGATGGAGCTGGCCCACTTCGGCGCGCGCGTGGTGCACCCCGCCACCATGGGGCCGGCGGTGGAGCTCTCCATCCCCATCTACATCCGCAACACCTTTCGCCCCGAAGGCGCCGGCACTCGCATCGATCCCGTGGGCGGCGCGGAAAGGATGGTGAAGGGGCTCTCCACGGTGGAGCAGGTGGCGCTGGTGAACCTGGAGGGCACCGGGATGAGCGACTCGCCCGGCATCGCGCACCGCCTCTTCGGCGCGCTTCGCGAGGCGGGGGTGAGCGCGCTGATGGTGTCGCAGGGCAGCTCGCAGCACTCCATCTGCTTCGCCGTCCCCGCAGCGCTGGCGGAGAGCGCACGGCAGGCGCTGGAGAGCGCCTTCTTCGCCGAGCGGCACCAGGGGATGATCCAGACGCTGGAGGTGGACCCCGACTGCTGCATCCTGGCCGTGGTCGGCGACGGGATGGCCGGGCACCCCGGCGTCGCCGCGCGCTTCTTCGGCGCGCTGGGGAGCGCGGGCGTCAACATCCGCGCGATCGCGCAGGGCTCCTCCGAGCGCAACATCTCGGTGGTGATCGACGGGGCGCAGGCCGGGCGCGCGTTGCGGGCCGCGCACGCCGGGCTCTATCTCTCGCGCCAGACGATCTCCGTCGGCGTGATCGGCGCCGGCGTGGTGGGGGCGGCGCTCCTGGATCAGCTCCACGAGCGCGCGGAACGGATCCGGGCGGAGCACGACGTGGACCTGCGCATCCGCGCGGTGGCCTCCCGATCGCGCATGGTGCTGGACGACCGCAAGCTCCCGCTGGACCGCTGGCGCGAGGCGCTGGCCGGGGGCGATCCCTTCGACCTGGATGCCTTTCTGGCCCACGTGCAGACCGACTACCTGCCGCACAGCGTGGTGATCGACTGCACGGCGGACGAGGGGCTGGCGCGCCGATACGGCGACTGGCTGCGCCGCGGCATCCACGTGGTGACGCCCAACAAGCGCGCCAACACGCTCGACTTCGCCTATTACCAGGAGCTGTGCAGCGCCGGGCGCGGTCCGGGGGCGCACTTCCTGTACGAGGCCACGGTCGGCGCCGGCCTCCCCATCATCCAGACGCTGCGCGACCTGATCGCCACGGGCGACGAGGTGCTGCGCATCGAGGGCGTGCTCTCCGGCACCCTCTCGTACCTCTTCAACTCCTTCGACGGGGTGCACCCCTTCGCGGAGCTGGTGGCCGACGCGCGCCGACGGGGCTTCACAGAGCCTGACCCGCGCGACGACCTCTCCGGCGCGGACGTGGCGCGCAAGGTCGTGATCCTCGCGCGCGAGATGGGGCTGCCGCTGGAGGTCGGCGAGGTGGAGCTGGAGGGGCTCGTCCCCGCCGGGCTGGAGGGCGGCACGGTCGACGATTTCCTCGAAGGCCTGCGCCACCACAACGACCGCATGGCCGCGCTCTGGAGCGAGGCGCGCGCCCGCGGCGAGGTGCTGCGCTTCGTGGGATCGGTGGAGCGCGACGGGAGGGCACGGGTGGGGCTGCGCGCCGTCCCCACGTCGCACCCCTTCGCGGGGCTCACCGGCACCGACAACCTGGTGAGGTTCGAGACGCGCCGCTACACGCCCAATCCGCTGGTGGTGCAAGGCCCCGGCGCCGGCCCGCAGGTGACCGCGGGCGGCGTCTTCGCGGACCTGCTGCGCCTGGCCGCGTACCTGGGAGGCGCACGATGACCGCCCCGGCCCGCGCCACCGCCTTTGCGCCCGCCAGCACCTCGAACCTGGCGGTGGGCTTCGACATCCTGGGCCACCCCGTGGGGCCGATGGGAGATCGCGTGACCGTGGTGCGCAGCGACGAGCCCGGCGTGCGGGTAGCCGGCGTCACGGGCGCGCTCCCCACCGATCCTGCGCTGAACACCGCCACGGTCGGCGTGCTGCGCATGATGGAGGAGCTGCGCCCCGGCTTCGGCGTGGAGGTGCACGTACACAAGGGGCTCCCGCTCGGCTCCGGCGTCGGCGGGTCGGCGGCGTCGGCCGTGGCGGGGGTGGTCGCCTTCAACGCCCTCCTCCCCGAGCCGCTCCCGCGCACCGAGCTCTTCCGCTACGCGCTGCTGGGCGAGGCGGTGGCGAGCGGTGCGGTTCATGGCGACAACGTGGCGCCGTCGCTCTTTGGCGGTCTCGTGCTGGTGCGCTCCGCCGAGCCCGCGGACGTGGTGGCGCTCCCGGTGCCGCCCACGCTCCGCTGCGCCATGGCCCTGCCGCGCATGCGGCTGGACACGCGGACGGCACGCGCGGTGCTCCCCGCCAGCTACCCGCTCCATACCGTCATCGAGCAGACGGCGAACCTGGCCGGGGTGATGGCCGGCCTCTGCACCGGCGACCTCGCGCTCGTGGGCCGCTCGATGCGCGACGTCATGGTGGAGCCCCACCGCGCGTCGCTGATCCCCGGCTTCGCCGACGTGCGCGCCGCCGCGATGGAGGCCGGCGCGCTCGGCTGCTCAATATCCGGCGGCGGCCCCGCCCTCGTGGCCTGGTGCGACGGCGACGATGCCGCCGAGGCCGTGCGCGCCGCGATGGTGGAGGGCTTCGCGCGCCACGGCCTCCCCGCCGAGGGTTGGATCTGCCCCGTCAACGGACCCGGCGCCCGGGTAGAGGATCTCTCGTGAGGTACCACAGCACGCGCGACCCCGCCCACTCCGCCACCCTTTCGGAGGCGATCTCGCGCGGTCTCGCCCCGGACGGCGGCCTCTACGTCCCCGAGTCGTTCCCGTCGTTCGGCGATGCGGACTTTGCGGGCGCCACCACGCTCCCCGAGGTGGCCGCGCGGCTCCTGGCGCCCTTCTTCGCGGGCGACGCGCTGGCTCCGGCGCTGGACGAAATCTGCCGCGAGGCGTTCGACTTCCCGGTGCCGCTCAAGGAGCTACGCGGGAGCACCGCCGTGCTGGAGCTCTTCCACGGGCCCACGGCGGCGTTCAAGGATGTGGGCGCGCGCTTCCTGGCCGGGTGCCTGTCGCGCATCGCCGCCGAAGATGCGCGCCCGCTCACCCTCCTCGTCGCAACCTCCGGCGACACGGGGGGCGCGGTGGCGGCGGCCTTCCACGGGCGGCCGGGCGTGGAAGTGACGGTCCTCTTCCCCGCGGGGATGGTGTCGCCGCGGCAGGAGAAGCAGCTCACCTCGTGGGGCGGCAACGTGCGCGCCTTTGCCGTGCGCGGCGACTTCGACGCCTGCCAGCGGCTGGTCAAGGGCGCCATGGCCGATCCGGAGCTGCGCGCGCGCCGCAGGCTGTCATCCGCCAACAGCATCAACGTGGGCCGGCTCCTGCCGCAAATGGCGTACTACGCGTGGGCCTCGCTGGAGTACCGCGCGCGGTACGGCGCCGCGCCCGGATTCGTGGTCCCCTCGGGCAACCTGGGGAACGCGGCCGCCGCATTGTGGGCGCGCCGATGCGGCCTCCCCGTGCGCGAGGTGGTGCTCGCCACGAACGCCAACCCCGCCGTCACCGCCTTTTTCGGCGGCACCCCCTGGACCCCGCAGCCCACCCTCGCCACCGTTGCGACGGCGATGGACGTGGGAAGCGCCAGCAACATGGAGCGCCTCCTCCACCTCTTCGGCGGCGAGGCGGAGACGCGCGCCGCTCTCCGCGCCTTCCTTGTGGACGACGCCGCGATCCGCCGCGTGATCCGCGACGGCCCCGCCTCGTGGGGCGAGATCTGGGACCCGCACACCGCCGTCGCCATCGCCGTGCGCGAGCGGCTGGACACACCGCACTGGATCGTCGTCTCCACCGCGCACCCCGCCAAGTTCGAGGGCGTCGTGGAGCCGCTCATCGGCCGCCCCGTCCCCGTCCCCCCCGAACTCGCGCGCCTCCTCGACCGCCCCGGCCACGCCGAGCCGCTCGATCCGGAGCTGGAGGCGTTCAAGGCCGCGCTGGAAGAGCAGGGGGTCTGATGGCTTTGCCACGCGCTTCTACAGGATTATTTTGCACCCGGACCCACAGCCATGGAGAAGCCTCGTGAATAACCTGATGGAGCGCATCACCGTCAACCCTCGCCAGTGCGGCGGACGCCCTTGCGTCCGTGGGATGCGCATCCGAGTCACCGATGTGCTCGATCTGCTCGCGTCGGGGCAGACGCACGAGCAGGTGTTAGAAGATATGCCGGACCTGGAGTCCGAGGACATTGAGGCATGTCTGCGGTTCGCATCTCGTCGCATCGACTACCCCGTCGTGGTCGCATGATCTTTTGGTTGGACGCGCAGATCTCACCGGCGATCGCCGTGTGGCTGCGCATGCGTTTCGGTATGGATGTCTCTGCGGTTCGTGACCTGGGCCTGCGTGACGCCGAAGACGCGGAGATCTATGCCGCGGCTCGGCGAGACGGAGTTGTAGTGGTCACCAAAGACAGCGACTTTGTGGAGATGCTGCAGCGCATCGGACCACCTCCACAGATTCTCTGGTTGCGATCCGGCAACACATCAAACCCACGCCTCAAGCAGATCCTCGCGCAAGCGCTTCCGGATGTCCTCCCGTTGTTGGAAGGCGGCGAGCCATTGGTTGAGATTGGCGACGCTTGGTAGCGCGCCGGTCTGACAGACGCGGATGTCTCGTGTGCGCCCGTGCATTGCTGTTGGACGTTGTGTGTGGCTCCGCCCAGAGGTTATCGGTTCAGCAAATCAAAAGAGCAGACCGCCTCCCGTATG
This sequence comes from Longimicrobium sp., assembly GCA_036386635.1. GTDB lineage: Bacteria > Gemmatimonadota > Gemmatimonadetes > Longimicrobiales > Longimicrobiaceae > Longimicrobium. The sequence goes on along the minus strand of DASVVI010000587.1, from coordinate 10,848 downwards.
AGCGGAAGGCGGTCTTTCCTCCCTCGGCTCGAACCCGCATGGACTAAGTGTCCTTGCGGAGTGCTGCGCCTGCACTGAAGGTGGCGCTCTGTCCGTCAACGCTCCCAGAACGGCGGCGGCTCTATTCCGAGCGAGCGGAGGTAGACGTATCCCTGGCCGCGGTGGTGGATCTCGTTGTCGATCGCGTACAGGATGAGGTCCGATGCGCGGCCGGGGTACTGCCCGAACGCCGTCATCTGCTCCCCGAACTTCTCGAGCGGGATCTGCGGCCAGAGCGTGTTCATCTCCTCCGTCGCGGCGTCCCACTGGCGGAGGATCTCGGCCTTGGCCACAACAGCGCGGTCGAACGACGTGTCCCACTCCTGCGTCAGCACTCCGCGCACCATGGGCACGGCGATGGCGAGCATCTCCATCGCCATCTCGCCAAAGGTGCGCATTCCGGCGAGCGAATAGGCGGAGAGCTGGTCCTCCGGAAACGCCTCGATCACTCGCCGCGTGAGGCGGCGGTGGCCCTGCCAGTGCTCCAGCAGCCCTTCGGGGGTGATGACCTGCGTGGACGGCGCGGAAACGTCGGACATGGGGTGCCTCGGTGGAATCGGGGGAAGCTCAAGGTCTGCGGACGCCATCTGATTCGGCGTGTGTTCGGTAGCGGTGTCAAACTGCTTCGCGCGCCCGCGTGTCGCAAGAGGTTCGATCGGCTCAGCCCTTTCTGGACCGCAGTCGGGAAGGCTTTAGAGACTCGGAATAGTTGTGCTTGTCTGCGTATCCTTCCTATCTTGCCCGCTCCTGCTGAGCAGTTCCGGCGACCCGTTGTGGACCAACCGCCATGCACCGCACCGAACGGTTAATTGTTGACGACCTCCTGATGCGAAAGGTGGAGGAAGTCAGCTATCTGGTCGCCGAGAACGCCGCGTTGTACCGCCCCATCGTGCGCTTCTTCCACCAGCGATACGAGTCGGGCGAGACGGGGTGGCTCTGGCCCAGCGAGGTGGCTGCGTTCGTGCGCGCCCATCACCCGCACCACGATGCGTATACGGAGGAGGCGTGCGAGGCGCACCTGCGGCAGCTGGAGAGCTGGCGCGTCGTCGTTTCCGAGCACGACGTGAACCAGGCGCGCACCATCGAGGAGTTCGTGCGCGCCGCGCGGCGCTACCAGATCAGCGAGAGCGCGCGGATGATCGAGGAGATGCTCATCCGCCTCACCGGGCAGGAGGGCTCGCGCGGTTCGCTGGACACCACCCGGCTGCACCGCCTGCGCGAGGCCCTGCTGGAACTGGACCGTCTCCTGGCCGGCGTCTCCGCTCAAGAGGCCACCGCAGACACCCTGCGCGCGCTGGAGGGCGCCTGGAACGCGGCGGAGGACGCGCGCCGGGAGATCCGCGAACAGGCCGGCCGCTACCTCCGCGAGCTGGACCACGACCGCATGCCCTCCGCGGCGGACCTGGTGGTATTCCTCCAGTACAAGCGCATGCTCCGCGACTACCTGGACGAGTTCGCGCTCGGCCTCAAGGACTTCGTGGAGCGCACCCGAGACCTCTTCGAGGACTGGGCCGCGGCCGGAACCGATGCGCGCCTGGTGACGCTCCTCGCCCGGAACGAGCGCGAGCGCAAGGGCGATCTACGCACGGAGGAAGAGCTGCTCGCCGGGTTCGAGGGACAGCTCCGCGCCCTCCGCGGCTTCTCGGCGCGCGGCGGCGACGCGGAGATCCTGCACGCCAAGACCACGGCGCGGGTCCGTGCGCTGGTGGAGCAGATCGAGCGGGTGGTGACGGAGCGCCGGAACGCGCTGAATCGGGGGCGCGACCTGCGGCTGCTCGCCCGGGCGTTCCAGCGGTCGAGCAACGACGAGGCGCACCGCCTGGCGTCGCGCGCCTTCGGGTGGGGGACCCCGCGGCACACGCGCGACTACAGCTCCAGCGCCGCACCCGAGCTGCTGGAGCGCGCGTCCGTCTGGCATCAGCCGCCCTGGGACGTGGAGCTGCACCCCCGCGTGCGCGGCAACCCCAGCTTCCGCGCCGTCACCGCCCTGCGCGACGCGAGCATGGAGCGCGCGGAGCTGCGGGCGCGGATGCAGGAGGAGCGGCGGGAGGAGTCCCGCTTCTGGGACGACCTCTTCGGCACCGGCGAGCTGGCGCTGGAGGGGCTGGTGCTGCGCTCCCCCGGTGACCGCTCGCGCGTGGTGCGGCTGGTGCGCGACTGCCTTCGCTCCCCCGACCGTCACGTGCGGCTGACGGACGGGTCGCGCGTGCAGATCCTTCCGCCCGCGGACCCGGCGGCGGTAGCCGAGGTGGCGGCGCCGGACGGCTACTTGTACCTGCGCGCCTTTCGCCTGCGCCGTACGGAGGTGGCGCGGTGATCACCTCCCACGCACTGGAAGACGACGTCAAGTCATGCGCCGAGGCACTGATTGACCGGGCGATCATCACTGCCGCGGACGACCGGCCGCTCCTGGAGAAGATCCGCCGCAACGGACCCGCTCTCCAGAACGCCTTCTCCCGCTTCACGGGGTGGCGGCTGCAGACGCACACCGAGTTCGCGCGGCTGGTGAAGACGCCGGCCCGCGCCGAGGCGTCGCACGGGCTGGCGTGGGCCCGCGGCTCGCTCGACTACGCGCTGCTCGCATGGGTGCTCTGGTACGGCGAGCACACCAGCGGGCGGAAGTTCACCGTGTCGCAGATCGCCGAAGAGATTCGCCTGCGCAGCGGGGAGGAGGGTGTCGCCGCAGTGGACTGGAGCCGGCGGGACCAGCGTCTCGCCGCCCGGCGCGTATTCCGCGGGCTGGAGGAGATGGGCGTCCTGCGGCTGCAGGACGGGAGCGTGGACGAGTGGGCGGACCGCAACGGCAAGGAGGACGCGCTGTACGCCTGGGGCGATGCGGGGTGGCGGCTCCACGTCGGCATCCCCGCCGCGGAGCTGGAGGCGCTCGCCGAGGGTCGCGCGGCACCCCCCACGGTTGCGTCCGAGGGAACGGACGAGATCCGCCTGTACCGGACCCTCCTGCTCAACCCGGCCCTCTTCCGGCGCGACGACCCGGCCGCCTTCCGCCTGCTGGACGTCCCCGCCCAGCGCGAGATGGTGCGGAGCAACCTGAAGAAGCTCACCCACTGGGAGCTGGAGGTCACGCCGGAGTACGCGCGCGTGCTGCGCCCCGCCAGCTCCGCCGACGCGATCCAGACGCCCATCCCGCTCGCCGCCGGCATCGCCCACGTGCTGCTCTGCTTCTGCGGCCTACTGCGCGACCGGTTCGCCGAGAAGCGGCTGGTCCCTGCACCGGGTGGCGGCGACGCGTTCCTGGTTGACGCAGGCCGCATCGAGCAGGACGTGGCCGAGCTGCAGGCCCGCTTCGGCGCGAAGTGGGGAAAGACGCTCCGCGAGCAGCCGGTGCGCTCGCTGGCCGCGGAGCTGATCGCGGAGATGGAGGCGTGGGGCCTGCTGCGCGGCACAGGCGAGGATGGGCAGTATCTCGTCCTTCCCACCGCCGGCCGGCTGGCCGCGCATTACGAAGACGAAGCGGATGCCGATCTGATTGACGATGACACCGAACTGATGTCATCCAAGGGAGCGCAGGTGCAGCTCGATCTTGGTTGAAGCGGCTGGAAAGGTCGAGCAGGACAGCGGTGTTGCAGGTATCCAGCGGAGGCACACATGAGGCTTTGCTCATACACGGTTGTTCACGATACCGGGTTCGCTCCCAATCCGTTCGGCGGATACTGCACCCTAGCAGTCTGCACTCCGAACCATCAAGGGGTGCAGCTCTGCCGGGGCGATTGGGTGATGGGTCACTCCACGGCTAAGACCGGGCATAAGCTGATCTATGCGATGAAGATCTCTGAAGTCCTCTCTTTCGACGACTACTACCGCGATGAGCGGTTCGCGTCCAAGAAGCCGCGGCGCGACCGGAGCTGGGAAGACGCCTGCGGAGACAACATCTACTATCAGGCGGATGACGGCGCCTGGAAGCAGCACACGACGCAATTCCATAACTATCCGAAGAGCTTCGCTCAGGACGTCAAGCACCCGAGGGTCTTCGTCTCCGAGCATTTCTTCTACTTTGGGGCGAGCGCGCCGGGCATCCCGTATGAATATCAGGACCTAGTGCGCAAGTCCCAGGGTGTAAAGTCCAGCCACGCACGGCCGCTGGTTGTCGAGTTCACGCGGTGGCTGGAATCCAGCTTTGTGCCTGGGAGGCTGGGAATTCCGCGCGACCTGGACTGGGTTGGTGAGCTGCCAAGTGCCGCGAAATCCATGGCGTGCGGGGCAGAACGCCTGGTGCCGTTCTGCCAGCCAGCGTCCGACGCGATTTCCGGATGCCTTCCGGCGGAGCACTCGCGCGGTTCCGCCCAGGAGTGCGGGGACACGCCGCCAGCGAAGCCCAACGCCCATTCCTGCTAAGATCGAGAGCATAATCGGCTCGGCTTCAACGACAGCCTTCTTTGCGTGGAACGATGCAACCCGAATTCTTCCGTCTGGCCGGTACCCCGGCGCGCATGCTGGACGTGCTCGCCGCCATGCACGCATCGGACGGGGACCGCTGGATTCCGCGCCGGCTGGTCCTGCAGAACTACTGGCTGTTCGGAGAGGCGGAGGTCTTCCACTTCGCGCGCGGCAACCTGATGCTGACGGGGCAGAACGAGTCCGGGAAGTCGACCGTGCTCGTGACGGCCATCACGCTGGTGCTCGACATGATGCTCACCCCCGACCGGGTGGACACCATGGGGAGCAACGACCGCTCCATCCGCTACTACTTGATCGGCAAGGACGACGCATCGCCCGATGCGCCTACCTACCACCGCGAGCGGACCGCCTACATCGCGCTGGAGTTCGAGCGCGGCAGCTCCGGCGTGTTCCAGACCATCGGGATCGGGCTCCGCTCCTCGCGCGACTGGGCCAATCAAAAGGTCGAACGGTGGGGCTTCGTCATGGCGGGTCCGCGCCGCGTGGCCATCGACTTCCACCTTCACGACGGGAAGCAGCCGCCCCGCCCGCTACGCCCCGGCGAGCTGCGCGAACGGCTTGGGCACACGGGCCAGGTGTTTACGGACCAGCAGGGGTACAAGGCCGCCGTCAACGAGGCGCTCTTCAAGTTCAGATCGGTGAAGGAGTACGAGAGCTTCCTGGAGATGCTGCACGTGGTGCGCACTCCCAAGCTGGGCGAGGGGCTCAACCCGCGGAAAGTGGAGGCGTACCTCAAGGAATCGCTGCCGCCCATCCAGAGCGCCGCCATTGAAGGTGCGTCGGAGGTGTTCTCGCGGCTGGATACCATCGAAGCCGAGCTCGACCACGTCCGAGGCCAGCTGGAGACGATCCGCTCGCTGGAAGAGCCGCAGGAGCAGGCAGTGCTCGCTTCGGCGCGGCAGGCCGCGGTCACGTACCAGCTGTCGTCGGCGGAGCACGCGGGCCGGCAGAAGGCACACACGAAGCTCCTTGCCCAACTGGCGGCGGCCCGCGACGAGATCGCCGGCCGAACGGCGGAGCGCGCCCGCCTCGCCGAGGACCGGGCGGAGATCGAGGGGCGGCTGACCGTGCGGCAGGCGCAGTATCGCGAGCACGGCGCGTTCGACCTGGAGGCGCGGCTGGACGCCGTGCGGGGCGAGCAGCGTGATGCCTCGGCGGCGTTCGCGGCGCTCCGCGACGACCGGCGCCGGGCGCAGTCGGTCCTGGTGCATGAGGAGGAGCAGCTCAAGGGCGATGCGGCGGCCTGGACGCGCCAGCGGGGGCGGCTCGCCGGCCGGCTGGAGGAGCTGGCCGGGGCGGCTCGCCGCGCGTTCTGGGTGCCGCTGTCGTCGCGCGCGGAGCGGGCGCGCGATGCGCTCGAAGGGATCGGCGTCGAGGCCGGCGCGGCGCCGGGATCGGAGCTCGCCCGGTCCTCCATCGATGACGAGGTGGAGGGCCGGCGTCGCGTGCTCGCCACGATCGGGGCGGCGTACGACGCGCTCGCGGCGGCGAACGGGCGGCTGGAGCTGTCGCGCAGGGCCAGCGACCTCGCGCGCCGCGAGTTCGGTGAGGCGGACGAACGCTTCCGCGCCGCGGCGCGCGAGGCGGAGGCGGGCCGCGCCGGGGCCGCCGCCGCGCTGGATGCCTGGCGGGTGGCGGCGACGGAGCTGCGCGTGCCGGACGCCGCCTTTGGCGAGGTGCTCGCGCGGCTCGAAGCGTACGATCCGCGGGGGCATCGCCCCGCGGCCATGCTCGCGCCGCTGCACCCCGCGCACGACGAAGCGCGGGACGAGCTGCGCGCGCTGGCGGTGGAGCTGGAGACGGTGCGCGGCCGGGTGCAGGGCGAGGCAACGGAGGTGGAGGCGCGGCTGAAGCGGCTCGCGACCGAGCGCGACGTGGAGCCGGACCGCACCGCGTCCCAGGCCGCCGCGCGGCGCCTCCTGCGCGAGCACGGCATCGCCCACGTCCCGCTCTTCGCCGCGTGCGACCTTGGCGGCCCGCTAGCTGGGCACGTGGAGTTGGCTGCGCGAGTCGAGGCCGCACTCCACGACTCCGGGCTCCTCGACGCGCTCATCGTCCCGGTAGGCGAGGCGGACCGGGTGCGCACGCTGCTGGACGCCCACGGCCTTGGCGACCGCTGGATCGCGCCGTCCGCCTCGTCGACGGTGGCGGACGAGTGGCTGGTGCCGGTCGCGTCATCGGGAGTGACGGTGGAGGACGTTCGCGCCGCGCTCCGCACGCTGGGGCTGGGCGGAGAGCGCGGTGTGGTGCAGCCGGACGGTGGATGGCGCCTGGGTCCGCTCCATGGCCACACCGCCGAACCGGCCGAGGCGCGCGTCCGCTTCCTGGGCGAGACGGCCCGCCGCGAAGAACGCCGCCGCCGCATGGACGAGGCACGCGCCAGACTGGAAGAGCTGCGCGGCACCCTGGCGACGCTGACCGCGGAGATCGAGTCGGTCACCGCCCGCGAGCGCACGCTGGGCCGCGAGTGGCGCGATGCGCAGGAGCTGCGCGCGCTTCAGGCGCTCCACGACAGCCTCCTGGCGGTCCACCGCGAGGAGCAGGAGCGCGAGCGCCGCCGCAAGCGCGCCGAGCTCGCCGCGGAAACGGTGGAGACGGACACGCGCGACGTGCAGGATCGCACCGCGGCACTCGACCGCGCCACCGACGCGGCACCCTACCTCAAGGACCGCTCGAAGGCCGAGGTCGAAGCGGTGGCGGGCGCGCTCCGCGAGGTATCGGCACTGGTGCGCTCGGTGGGGGAGGACGTGGAGCGGCTGGAGGAGATCCGCCGCACGCACGCCGCCCGGGTTCGAAGGCTGGAAGATCTTCGTACGAGCCTGGAGGAGCTGGCGCCGCGCATCGCGCAATCGGACGCGCGAGTGCGCACGCTGGACGCGCAGCTTCGCACCCTCGAGGAGCAGCTCACGCAGGCGAGCATCGGCCGCGAAGAGCTGGCGGCCGAGATCCGCGTGCTCCAGGACAGACTGGCGGACATCGCCCGCGCGGACGAGGCGGCGAGGGACTCCATCGCGCAGAACACCGGCAAGGTGGCCCAGCTCTCGGAGTCGGAGCCGGACTACGCGGACCAGCTCCGCTCCGCCGCCATTCGGCTGCAGGCGGACGAGGCCGCCTTCCGCACCCGCCTGGAAGCGTATCCCACGCTCGAAGAGTACGTCGAGGCGGCGCGCGGACCGGGGCTCGGCCGCGCCGGCGAGCTCATCCTGACCGGAGTGGAGATCCGCGAAGTGGACGGGCAGGCCAAAGCCGCGCGCGACGACCTCCACCGCGCGTTCGCGCAGGCCAGCAGCACCTTCGAGGAGCTCAGCCCCACGCTAGACGGCGACATCCTCCGCTTCACGCACGAGCAGGGCGAGATGCGGCTGGACGAGCTCTACCGGGCCCTCGAAGCGCTGCAGGTGCGCAACGAGAACCTCTTGGAGGAGGAGGACCGGAAGCTCATCGAGCAGCTGATGCTGCGCGACGTGGTGGACGCCATCCGCGACGCCATCCGCGGCACGCGCCGGTGGGTGGAGGAGATCAACGCCACGCTGGGCCGCATGAAGCTCTTCAAGGGCGGGATCATGCGCCTGCACTGGGAGGTGCGCCCGCGCGAGACCGTCGACGCCTTCGACCCGCGCCGGCTCGACGACCTCCTATCCCAGCGGGGCATCGCGCTGGACGAGTCGCGGCGGGACGAGCTGATGGAGATCTTCCGCAGGATGGTGTCCGACATTCGCCGCAAGAGCCGCGAGCGCGAGCTGCTGGTGGACTACGCGACCGCGTTGCGCGAGATGGTGGCGTACCAGCAGTGGTACACCCTCTCCGTGCAGCGGCGCGACGAGAGCGGGCGCTGGATGCCGCTGACGAAGCGCGTGTACGGCCAGGGGAGCGGCGGCCGGCGCACGCTGGACCTCCTGCTTCCGCTGATCGCGGCCGTCTCCGCGCGCCTCGCCACCGCGGACCGCGCGGCGCCGCGCCTGGTGGGCTTCGACGAGGCCTTTGCCGGCGTGGACGACCGCAACGCCGCCGAGATCTACGCCCTCCTCACCGAGCTGGGCTTCTGCTGGATCATGGCGACGGAAAAGGCCGCGGGGCTCGGCGAAAGCGTGCGCGGCTCCGCCACCTACGAGATGCTCTCGGACGGCATCACCGTCGCCCCCACCCTCTCCGTGTGGGACGGCGAGCGCCGCTTCGACTTCATCGGTGACGAGCTCCTCGGCGTCGAGACCCCGCGGGCCCGGGAGGTGGAGCGTGCGACCTGACGTCGTCGAGGATCTGCTCACGCTCCTGCGGAACCCCGCTTTTGCTCCGCTGCTGGATGCGCTGCACCGCTCGTTGGAGCGGCACGGCGCGCCAAAGGGGCTGCTCACCATCGAGACGCCGGATCAGGCCGATGCGCTGCACGACCTGGTCGGCAAGCTCGTGCGTGCGGGTGGCACGATGCGCGTGGCCGAGATCGACCGGATCCTTCGGGAGAGGACCCGGTTTCGGTGTTCGCTCCGCGAAGCGCTGGAGCTTCACCTGGGTGCGCCCATCGTCTGGAAGAAGGAAGGGGAGGAGCGTACGCTGGCCGCGAGGGAGCGCGCCATCAGCCGCTGTTTTCAGATGCTCCCTTCGCTCGGGCTCTCCATGGGCGCGCAGACGCGGATCATGACGTGGCTGCACGCGGGTGAGACGGCACTCCGCGCGGACTTCCACCGCTGGGGCGAGGCGGCGCTGCTGGATGCCGTGCGTGCCGTCGCGCGGGTGTTCGACTGCATGCCGGGGAGCGCCTCGCCCCCCATCTACCTGGCGGAGCTGGCGAACGAGGTCACTGGAAACGCGCATGGGCTGGACGCAGACCGCCCTGCCGGCGCGCTCCTCCTACGGGCACTGGAGTTCACCTTCCCGGAGGCGGCGCGGCGCGAGGAGCGTCGTACCGTGGCATGGCGGACCCTTCTGCTGTCCGAGGCGGGGATCGCGCGCGATCCGATCTCCGTGCGCGTGGACACCTTTGGCCTGTGCGGTGACGACGAATACCTGAGGGTGCTTCGCAAAACGGGGGTGGATCGTCCGCTCACGCTTTACTCCCTGGCTGAGCTGGGCGGAGACGTGCGCGCCTGGAGAGATGTAGCTTTCGTGGTGGAGAACCCCACCGTCTTCGCGGCGCTCGTACGGCACGTGAACGCCCACTACCGTGCCGACCACCACCCCACGCTCATCTGCACCAACGGCAACCTGAACACCGCCGACCATCAGCTGCTCCGGCTGCTCACCGAAACCGGCGCGCATCTCTTCTACAGTGGGGATTTCGATGCGGGAGGGCTGGAGATCGCCGCGGCGGTGCTCGACCGGTATGCCGCGTCCGCGAGCCCGTGGCGCATGGAGCCGGAAGATTATCGGGCGGCGGTGCGCGCCGGCAGCGCGGCGCTCGACCCTGCCTCCGTTCAGACTTCCGCACGCCTCTTCGCGGGCCTGGTCGCCGAGATGTCCGTTCTCCGCCAGGCCGCCCACCATGAGGGTCTAATTGATTGGCTCAAGGCCGATCTGGACCGGTTCGTCCTTCGCGGCGAACCGCCGCCCCGGCGCGGTGGTGATTCGGGTACCGCTCTCTCGGTTCAGGCCGCGCGGTAGCTCCGCCCCGCGGCGCCGCGCATCATCCAGAAGAAACCGATCCAGATGAGCGAATACCAGTATTACGAGTTCCTGGCGATGGACCGGAAGCTCAACCCAGCCGAGATGCGCGAGCTGCGCGCCGTCTCCACGCGCGCCGAGATCACGCCCGCGCGGTTCGTGAACGAGTACCACTGGGGCGACTTCAAGGGAGATGCGTTCACCTGGGTGGAACGGTACTTCGACGCCTTCCTGTACCTGGCGAACTGGGGAACGCGCGAGCTCTTCTTCCGCCTGCCACCCGGTTCGCTGGCGCTGGAGACCGCCCGCGCGTACTGCCCCGGCCAACCGGCGTCGGCGGATGGCGAGCCCGTGATCCTCTGCTTCACCAGTGAGCTGGACGGCGGGGACGACGAATGGCTGGAGCCGTCGGGACTGCTTGCATCCATCGTCGCGGTGCGCGGCGAGATCGCGAGCGGGGACCACCGGGCGCTGTACCTTGCGTGGCTCCTGTGCGTCTGTTCCGGCGAGCTGGCGGACGACGACACCGAGCCCCCGGTTCCGCCGGGGCTCGGCGACCTCACGCCCGCGCAGCACGCCTTCGCGGACTTCCTGCGCATCGCCCCGGACCTGATCGCGGCCGCGGCGGAGGGCAGCGCCAGCGCGGCGCCGGCCGACGACCCGGCGGCGGTACGGGCCTGGGTCGCCGCGCTCCCCGCCGCCGAAGCCGCCGACCTCCTCGTGCGGGTGGCCGAGCGCGACCCCGCCTCGGTGCGCGGGGAGCTTCTGCGCCGCTTCCGCGAGGCGCAGGTCGAGCCC
>DASVVI010000586.1:0-4819 GCA_036386635.1 Longimicrobium sp. | reverse complement strand
CATCGTGGTGCCCGGCCGCTGAGGTCGGCTTTCCGGGCAGGCGACACCAACGACCCAAGCACGAAACACCCCCGGCACTCGCGCGAGTGCAGGGGGTGTTCTGCGCGTGGCGGCAGGCGGGTCAGCGCTCGACGCGCACCGGCACCGGGGTCGCGCTGGAGGTGGTGGTGCCGTTGCCCAGCTGGCCGGAGGTGTTCAACCCCCAGCAGCGCAGCCTCGCGTCGGTGGTGATGCCGCACGAGTGCAGCGCCCCGGCGCTCACCTCCTTCCACAGAAGCCCTCCGCCGACCGGCGCGGGAGAGGCCGTGTAGGGGAGGCCGTCCGCACCCCGGGTGGTGCTCGTGCTGCCGAGCTGGCCCTCGGAGTTCAGGCCCCAGCAGTACGCTGCGCCGTCGGTGGCCACCGCGCAGCTGTGGTACAGACCCACGCTCAGCGTGGTGAAGCGGAGCCCGCCCGCCACCTGCACCGGCGTCGTGCTGGCCGCCACTCCGCCGTTCCCCAGCGTGCCGTAGGTGCCGGTGCCCCAGCACCAGGCGGTGCCGTCGACGGCGAGCCCGCAGCTGTGGAACGCGCCCGTACCCACCCGCGTGAACTGCAGCGAAGAGGCGATGCGGGTGGGGGCCGGCGCGCCGGCGCGCGTGCCGTTCCCCAGCTCGCCCAGGTCGTTGTCGCCCCAGCAGTAGGCGGAACCGGCGCTGATGCCGCACTGGTGCTGGTATGCGCGGGTCGCGTTCGGACCGAGGTGCGGGGCGGCGACGAAGGTCTGGTAGCGGCTGAAGCTTTCGAAGCGCGGCGAGGTCGCGATCGTGGTGAAGGTGTAGCCGGTCCCCGTGCGGGCACCGCACGTCGCCCCGCCTTCCGGTACGATGCCGCAGGGCCCCACGATTTCGGCTTCCACCGCGGACCACCGCGCTCCGGCCAGCAGGGTGGGCGCGGGCGTGCCCTCGTTCACCGGGCCGGCCGCGTTGATCGCGGTGTTCAAGCCCCAGCAGTAGACGGCGGCATCCGCCGTGGTGCCGCAGGTGTACCCTTCGCCGGTGCTGATGGTGCTGAAGCGGACGTCACCGGTCACCCGCTGGGCGGTGGTGTGCGCCGTCAGCGAGCGGTCCACGCTCCCGGTCCCCAGCTCGCCGACGAAGTTCTCGCCGCCCCAGCAGTACGCCTCCCCTTCCTCGGTGAGGGCGCAGCTGTGGTGGTCGCCCACTCCCGCGCTGACCGACGCGAACTTCGGCGCTTCGGGCTTGTCGCTGCCGAAGATCGATTCGCAGCCGGTGAGCGCCAGTGCGAGCGCCGCCACCAAGGCGGATGTCGATAGTTTGCGAAGCATGTTTCGATCTGCGTGGTAGATGGCGGCGGAGGAGCCAACGCACCAGAACGTGCGTGCCCCGTGGAAACGGACCTGCTTACGATAGAGCCGGCGTGGTGCGGTGTCCATCGGTTTCCCGCTCGCCGGGAGGGCTGCGCGTCAGCTTTCGATGCGCACCGGCACCGGCGTGCTGGTGGAGACGGTGGTGCCGTCGCCCAGCTGGCCGAATTCGTTCGTCCCCCAGCAGTACAGCCGCGAATCCGTGGCGATGCCGCACGAGTGCCGCGCCGCGGCGCTGACCTCCTTCCACCGCAGCCCCCCGCCTACCGCGGACGGGAAGGGCGTGTAGTGGCCGGCCGTCGCGGGGCTGCCGAGCTGCCCCGCGGTGTTCCATCCCCAGCAGTACGCCGTTCCGTCCGTGGCCACCGCGCAGCTATGGTTCAACCCGACGCTCAGCGTCTTGAAGGTCAGGCCGCCCATCACCTGCACCGGCGTCGTGCTCCCGGTTTCTCCGCCGTTGCCCAGCGCCCCGTAATATCCCGAGCCCCAGCACCAGGCGCTGCCATCGGACGCGAGCGCGCAGCTATGGAACGAGCCGGTTCCCACGCGCGTGAACTGCAGCGGCGAGGCGATGCGGGTGGGCGCGGCGGCGGCGATCCGGGTTCCGTTCCCCAGTTGCCCCGTCGAATTTTCGCCCCAGCAGTAGACGGAGCCGTCGCTGATGGCGCACTGGTGCTGGTAGAGCCGGTAGGTGGGCTTGTCCGCCGCCCCGCTGGGCACGAGCGTCTGATAGTGGCTGAAGCTGTCGAAGCGCGGCGCCGACGCGATGGCCGGGAAGCTGTATCCGCCCGCCGAGTACGTGCCGCACGACGCCCCGCCTTCCGGAACGACCCCGCACGGGTTTGCATACCCCGCGCTCACCGCCGACCACCGCACGCCGGGGAGGCGCGTGGGGATGGGCGTGCCCTGCTGGTCGAAGGGGCCGAAGGCGTTGAACGCCCGAATCGCTCCCCAGCAGTAGACGGCGGCATCGGCCGTGGTGCCGCAGGTGTAACCCAATCCCACGGCTATGTTGCGAAATCGCACGTCGCCGGTCACACGCCGTCGCGCCGTGGTGTCCGGCTTCAGCGATCCGTTGGACTCAGTGACGCTCCCGTTGCCGAGCTCGCCGGCGAAGTTGAGGCCGCCCCAGCAGTATGCCTCCCCACGGGTGGTGAGGGCACAGCTGTGTCCGGCGTCCCCACCCGCGCTGACCGACGCGAACTTCGGCTCGCCCGGGTCGGCGCCGAAGATCCGTTCGCACCCAGTGAGCGCGAGGGCGAGCGCCGCCACCGCGGCGGATGTGGATAGTGTGCGGAGCATCTTTCGATCAGCGTGGTAGATGGCGGCGTCAGGGCCCGGCGGAGGAGCCAACCCCACCAGAACGTGCGTGCCCCGCGGAAACGGACGTACTTACAATATGGCTGGCACGGCGCGGTGTCCATCGGTTTCCCGCTGGCCGGGCGGGGCGGAGCGGGCAATTTGCCGCTGGCCTCTGCGCGGGACACCCGCTATTGTTCGTTCGGATTAGTTTCGGTCTGCGGCTGAGCGTCCACACCGTCACGGGTCAACATGGGTGATCGAAGCGCGATCGAGTGGACTGATGCCACCTGGAATCCCACTACCGGGTGCACCCGCGTCACGGCGGGCTGTGATCACTGCTATGCGGCTACCCTGGCGCAGGGCAAGCTCGCCGTAGGTTACTTGAAACAAGCCCCAGCGATCGACACTCCGCTCAATCGCGCGGACCCATTCGCGGTCCGCCTCTGGGAAGACCGCCTGGACCAGCCGCTGCGCTGGCGCAGCCCGAGAGTGATATTCGTCAACTCGATGTCCGATGTCTTCCACGCCGACGTACCCGACGCGTTCGCGCGGCGGATCTTCGAAGTGATGCTGAAGGCCGATTGGCACACGTACCAGGTCCTGACGAAGCGCCCATCCCGCGCAGCCCGCTTCTTTCGCATGAACCAGGATCTTTTTCCCGGCGGCGAGATCCCGCGGCACATCTGGATGGGAACCTCGGTCGAGAGCCAGGAGGTCGTCTACCGCGTCGACCACCTCCGCAGTGTTCCCGCCGCGATCCGCTTCCTTTCCTGCGAACCGCTCCTCGGTCCGCTGAAGCTGGAGCTCGCCGGCATCAGCTGGGTCATCGTCGGCGGTGAGAGCGGGATCGGCTATCGCCCCATGGAGCCGCAGTGGCCCCTGGAGATCCGGGACCAGTGCGAGGCTGCGGGGACCGCCTTCTTCTTCAAGCAGTGGGGAGGCCGCACACCGAAGGCGAAGGGTCGCGTGCTCGACGGCAGGACGTACGATGGTTTGCCGGCGCTGGCCGCTGGTTAGAGTTCGAATCCCGCCTGTTCGTCGCTGTACTTGCGCACCTGGTTCCAGAACTTCTTCGCCAACTCTGACTTGCTGAAGAAAGCGAGATGATAGAGCAGGCGCCCGTGGTCCCTCACGGGGTGCATCTCGTCTAAGCCAGTTTCCAGATAACCGAGCGACTGCATCGCCCCGGCGTATTCCCGCGCGAGGAACCGCTGGAACCGTCCACCTTGCTTCTCTTCGGCGCCCCACCTCTCCCGCCACGTGCTATTGCCCAGGAACTCGTCCAGGCGTTTGGACTCATCCGCCCTGTAGAGCTCCTTGTTGCGGTTCGCGTCCATTCCGAGCGCGAGCAGGATGAGGAAGTCGATTCTCCTCGAGGCAGCCAGCACCCGGATCGTGCTCAAATGGAGGTTCGTTCCGAACGGATCCGCAAAGCAGAACGCAAGTGAGTCTGGTGGGATAACGTTAACGATGCTCGGAGCGATCTGGTTCGCATCGCCCTCAAGGAAGACGACGTCAGCCTCCGGTGCCGCCCGGCCCACCCGCTCTCGCAAAGCCGCCATCGGCGTGCGGTCCGCTTCACAAAACACATAGCGGTCGAAGCGATGCGGGACGTGCAGCGCGAGCATCGCCGAACTCAGCACTGTGCGTCCGGAATCCTTGAGCAACGCGTGCCCCGCCCCCGCGAAGAGATCCACATAGGTGCGCTTCCATTTTCCCTTCATGGAGGTGCTGAACATCTCGTCGTACATCCAGACGCGGAGATACTTCTCCACGCCCCATTCGCCTACCTCCGGCGTGTGAAGCCCGTCGTCGGGGGCATCAGGCAGGGTGCTCTTCGTCCACACAGTCCCTCCATGGAGGTGCTTGGATCAGCACGGCCAGTGAAGTGCGTTGACCGAAAGCGAAGATAGCCCGAAGATCTGTATGGCACAATTAGGCAGCCGGGTTGCGGGTTCCATGCGCCGCAACCTTCGCAGCCGTGCGTCAACCGGCGGCGTTACTCGGATATCGAAGCTGGAGGGGGAACCGTGCGGAGCCGCGGCGGCGCCCGCGCGGGCGAGCTTTGTGCGTTGCCCCGCGCGCCAAGCTCGCGAAGGACGATCACCCACAGCACGCACATGCACTCTCCGATCCCTGCCACGGCGCGCG
>DASVVI010000585.1:0-1687 GCA_036386635.1 Longimicrobium sp. | reverse complement strand
ACCTGCGTGTCTGCCCACCCTCTCCCGCGCGCCAACCTCCGGCAACGCACCCCGGTCGTCGTAGGGGCCGCCCCACGTGGCTGCCCGTGCCCTCCCCCGCACCACCGCCCGCCACCGGCCCGCTGTTCTCCCCCTCTCCCGAGAACGAGAGGGGCACCCTCTCCTGTTATCGGGAGAGGGGGCCGGGGGGTGAGGGTCAATCCCCCGGCACCGCCTCCGGCTCCAGCACCGTCACCCGGCGCGGGCGCTCGGCGCCATGCCCGCCGCCGTGCCCGCCGCCGTGCCCGCCGCCGTGCCCGCCGCCATGCGCACCGGCGGCGTGCGTGGACTTGCGCCCAAAGAACGCCATCGTGTTCTCGCGCAGCTCGTCCAGGATCTCGTAGAACGTCGGGATCGCGATCAGGGTGAGCAGGGTGGAGGTGATGGTGCCGCCGATGACGGCCACCCCCAGCGGCGAGCGGAACTGCGCGCCCTCGCCCGACCCCAGCGCCACCGGGATCATGCCGGCGATAAGCGCGAACGTCGTCATCAGGATCGGGCGCAGGCGGATGGCGCCCGCCTCGATCAGCGCCTCGCGCCGCGGCAATCCCTTCTCCTGCGACCAGATGGCGAAGTCGATCAGCAGGATGGCGTTCTTGGCTACGATCCCCATCAGCAGGATCACGCCGATCATGCTCATGATGTTGAGCGTGTTCCCCGTGATGCGCAGCCCCAGCATCACCCCCACCAGCGAGAGCGGCAGGGAGAACATGATGGGAAGCGGGTCCAGGAACGAGCCGAACTGGATGACCAGGATCAGGTACATCAGCATCACGGCCACGCCCAGCGCGAAGAAGATGCGCCCGAACACCTCGTTCTGGTCCTCCGTTTCGCCGCCCTGCGACACCTGGTAGCCCACCGGGACGTTGACTTTCTCCAGCCGCTGCGTGATGCCGGCGACCACGTCGGTCAGCGGGACGCCCTCCGTGTTGGCCTCCACGTTGATGACGCGCTCGCGATCCAGGTGGCTGATGACGGCCGGGCCCAGGTTGCGCTGCACGCGCGCCACCTGCCCCAGCGGCACCGAGACCGGCCCGCCCGCGCCAGTCGGGGGGAGCACCAGCGGCACAGCCTCCAGGTTGGCCGTGCGGCTGCGCGCCTCGGCGGAGAAGCGCACGTACACGTCGCGCGTCTCGCCCGAGGGGTCCACCCAGTCGCCCGCGTCGATGCCGGCGAAGGCGGGGCGAAGGGCCTGCGCCACCTGACCGGCCGTCACCCCCAGCGACCCCGCCAGCCCGCGGTTCAGCTCCACCGTGAGCTCCGGACGCTGCCCCTTGGTGGAGAGGCTGACGTCCACCGCGCCCGGCACCTGCTTCACCTCGCCCATAACCTGCTCGGCGAGGGTGTTGAGGGTGGCCAGGTCGGGCCCGCGGAGCTGGATCTGGATCTGCTTCTGGTTGCCGAAGCCGCCCGTGGCCAGCGCCGCCTCCGCCCCGCCGATGCGCTTTGCCTCTTCGCGAAGCTCGGCGGCGATCTCGTCCTGCCCGCGCGCGCGGTCGCCCTTGGGGGTGAGGCGGATGTAGACCGTCGCCTCGTCCACCGCCCCGCCGCGCCCGCCCACCGTGGTGTACGTGTAGCGCACCTCGGGCTTGCCGCGGGCCAGCGACGCCACCTCCTCGGCCTTCATCTGCGTGTAGGCCAGGTTGCT
>DASVVI010000584.1:0-10760 GCA_036386635.1 Longimicrobium sp. | reverse complement strand
GGTCCCCTACTCCGGCGCGCGCGGCGGCGCCTGCCCCTTTGCGCGCGCCCGGGCCACGATGGCGTCCGTCAGCTCGCGCGCGTGCGGCCGCAGGCGGTCCTGCGTGATGCGCCGCACCTCGCCCACGAGCTGGCTCTGCACGCGCAGCGACTTCTGCCCGACCGGGGTGCGGTAGAAGGCGGCGAGCTCGCGCGCCTCCGCTTCCGTGTAGGTGCGGGCGTAGGCGCGGATGAAGTCTTCCTTGAGCTCCGGCCAGCGCAGGTAGCGGCGCGCGTGCGCCAACATCAGCGGCTGGTACTCCGCCAGCGCCGGGTTGCGCGTGGTGGCGGCGCGGATCTCGGCTTCGACCCCCGCCGTCATCTCGCGCTCGGCGCCGAGGGCGGCGAACAGCTCCTCGATGGCCGCACGGTGCGATGCCGACGGCTGCGCCGCGGCCGGGCGCGCGGCGCACGCGAGGAGGAGGACGGCCATCCACAGCTGCTTCTTCACCACGATTCCCCGCGAGGTGGGTGAAAGAGAAAACCCCCGGCGCCGTACCGCAAAGGGGCGCCGGGGGTTCCGTTTGCGTCAGCCGCGGCGGCGCTCCAGCAGGAGCATCATCAGCAGGCCGAGCACCGCCATTCCCTCTTCCTCGGGAGTGAGGTCGGCCACCTTTTCGATGCTGAAGAGCCCCTGGAGAAACGCGGGCTGCTTGATCAGGCGCAGCGCCAGCGTCCCGTCCGGCCGGGTGACGTTGTACTTCGGGTTGAAGAAGTAGCCGGTGAAGAGCCCAATGATGGGGATCTCGCCGACGAGCCCGTCGATCACCTTCACCCAGGCGTTGTCCTCGCGGACGTCGAACACCGTGCCGCCGTCGCGGCTGATCTGGTAGTGCAGCTTCCAGAGCGAGCGCATCCCCATCCCCTGCAGGTGCCCGATCTCGGTGCCCGCCGCGTCGCGCATGGTGTAGCGGGCCTTGATGTCGATCACCCGATCCGCCTGCACCGTGTAGAGGAGCTTCTGCTGCGCCTCGTCCGCGAAGATGCTGACCGCTTCCTTCAGCTTCATCAACTTCTGCTTCACGTAAAGCTGGAGCTGTCCGTCCGAGTCGCGCACGTAGATCTGGGGCGCCAGCGCGACCTTTTTGAACGAGATGCTGAGGGGGAAACGCATTGCCTCTCCGGAGTGGGGGTGGGGATCGCGCCGCGGGGGCGCGCACGTGCAGCGGATTGAAAGTGCGTGCTGTGGCCGCGCCACGCAACGACGGCGCGGCCCGCTACAGCCCGGTGGGGTAGGTGTCGGGCGCCGCCTCGCGCCGCGGCCAGTCGGCGGGCGGGTCGAGCGGCTCCACGGCCCGCGTCTCGTCCCAGTGCACCACGGCGTCGAACTGGTCGGGGAGGACGGCCTCGAAGTAGTGGCTGACCCGCTCCGTCTGCGGCGCGTAGATCACCCCGATCGCGCGCTCCAGCCGCGGCTCGGCGAGGGCTTCGCGCGCGGCGCCTTGCCGGAGCGGAAGATAGAAGCTGGGTATGCCGGTGGCGTGGAAGACCGCCTCGTAGCTCTCCGGCAGCGAGGGCCGGACGCGCTTGTGCTCCACCGGCGCATCCCAGTCCGACGCCGCGGCCACGGTGCCGGTGTGCGTGGTGAAGCCCAGGAGAAAGGCCTCGTCCCCGCGCCGCTCGCGCACGAGCTGACCCACCGTCCACTCCCCCTCGGCCCCCATCTGCGTTGCGCGCGCGTCGCCGATGTGCGAGTTGTGCTCCCAGACGACCGCCTTGGTAGGGCCATCGCCGGCACGGTCGAAGTGCGCCAGGAGGGCGTCCAGCGTGTCCGCCATGTGGCAGTCGCGCAGGTTCCACGACGAGTCGCGCCGCGAGAACATGGAGCGGTAGTACTCCTCCGCGTTCTTGACCAGCCGCGCGTTCTGCTCGGCGTAGAACAGCTCGTCCTCGGGGATGCCCGCGCCGGTGGCGGTGCCCAGGCGGCGCATGTCCACCAACTGCTGCAGCGCATGATCCTGGCAGCTCTGGCTGATGCGCATCTGCGCCGTGTAGCCGTACGCCTGCGGGTCCTCGCCGAAGTGCTCGAAGCAGCCGTATCGGTAGCGAGCGCGTTGCGCGGCCTCGGGATCGGTCTCGTCCAGGTAGCGCAGGACCTCCGATATCGAGGTGTACATCGAGTACAGGTCCAGACCGTAGAAGCCCACGCGCCGCCGCCCGCCGACCAGCTCGTCGTTGTACTCGCGCAGCCAATCGACCAGCGAGAGGATCTCGGCGTTGCGCCACATCCAGGTGGGGAAGCGCTGAAAGTCGCCGAGCGCGGCGTTGGCGCTGGTGTCCTCGCTCGCGCCGCGGATCCAGCGGTTGACGCGGTACGCGTCTGGCCAGTCCGCTTCGGCCGCGACGACGGTGAAGCCCTTCTCGGTGATCAGCCGCTGGGTGATGCGGGCGCGCTCGCGGTAGAACTCGTGTGTGCCGTGCGTCGCCTCGCCCAGCAGCACGACGCGCGCGTCGCCGATCTGCTCGAAAAGGGCGTCGTAGTCGTGCGCGTGCCCGTCCAGCGGCTGCGCCTCCGCGCGCACGATGTCGGCGACGCGCCCCAAGTCGTTGCTGCTCATGGTCTTCCTCGTCAGGACGTCGCCAGCTCGCCCGCCGCGCGGCGGATCCCCTCGGCCAGGAGCGGCGCCAGCGTCACGGTGCGCACCCGCATCCCGTTCGCGCCGCGCGCGGGTACGGAGTCGGTGAGCACGATCTCTTCCACGCCGTGCTCGGCCATGCGCTGGACGGCGTCGCCCATCAGCAGCCCGTGGGTGGCGGCCACGATGATCGGCCCGCTGGCCCCGGCACCGCGCAACGCCTCCGCGCTCTCCACGATGGTGCCGCCGGTGGAGATCATGTCGTCCACGATGAGGCACGCGCGCCCGCGCACGTCGCCCACGATGTGGGTGACGCGCGTGCGGGTGCCGCTCTCGCGGTGCTTGTTGAGGACGGCGAGCGGCAGCCCCAGCCGCTCCGCGAACTCGGACGCCGTCTTCACCCGCCCCGCGTCCGGCGACACCACCGTCGTCCCCTCCGGCAGCCGCCCCCTCAGCGCATCGCAGAGCAGCCCCACGGCCGACAGGGTGTCCATGGGGATGCGAAAGAACCCCTCCATCTGCGCCGAGTGGATGTCGACGGTGAGCACCTGGCTGATCCCCGCCGCCTCCATCAGCGTCGCGACGAGGCTGGCCGTGACGGGCTCGCGCCGTCCCTCTCGCTTGTCAGACCGCGCGTATCCGAAGTACGGCACCACCGCGATCACCCTCGCGGCGGCGGAGCGGCGGCAGGCGTCCGCGAAGGAGAGGAGCTCCATCAGGTGGTCGTTGACGGGCGGCGCCGTCGCCTGCAGCACGAACACCTCGCGCCGCCTGACCGACCGCCCGAGGCTCACGGAAAGCTCGCCGTCGGGGAAGCGCTCCACCGTGCACGGCGCGAGCGGAATCCCCAGCTCCCGCGCCACGGCCTCGGCCAGCGCGGGGTTGGCTGTGCCGCCGAACAGGATCGCGTCTTCCGTCACCTTGCTCCGGGAAGCGGGGGGTGGGTGGGCCTGCGGCTCGGCGGCGGCGGAGTGCACGCGGTGTGCCGGAGGGGCCCTCACCCCCGGCTCGTTACACTCGCCTGCCCCCTCTCCCGATAACAGGAGAGGGCTCCGCCCTCTGTTATCGAGAGAGGGGGCGGATGTCGTTGCAGGGCGCGCAGATGGGTGCGCCGCGGACCCCCTCCCCCCGGCCCCCTCCCCCGCCTGCGGGGGCGCAGGGCGGGTGAGGGGGAGAACTCCGCGCGCGCTGCACAGATCTGGTAGGGGCGCGATTTATCGCGCCCGTGCCTGACGCCGCTCCGACATCCGTCATTCAAAACCGATCTCTGTAGGGGCAGACCTGCGTGTCTGCCATCCCTTGCCCGGCCCCGACCCTCAAATCGCAAACCGACCCTCGTAGGGGCCGCCCCACGTGGCTGCCCGTGCCCTCCCGGGCACCACCGCCTGCCGCCCGCGCGCTGATCCATGGCCACGCCCCTCCCCCAGGTTGTTTGGGGGGAGGGGCAGCGAGGAACGAGCGGGGAGGGGGCCCGCCGGGACCAGCCCCCCGCCTACCTTCCCGTGCTCTCCCGCCGCGCCAGCTGCGCGCCCGACCTGCACTCCTCCACGAACGCGGCCTCGGCGGCGGCGCAGGCGCGCTCGCGCTCCGGGAGGGCGGCGAAGAGGGCGGTGGTCTGCTCGCCGATGGCGCGGTAGCAGGTGCGCTTGGCGGCCTCGCTCGGGACGATGCGGCAGAAAGCGAGGCCGTCCTTGGGATCGGCCGTGACGTCGATGCGGTTCTTGACGGTGCCGATCACGCACCACGGAACCCGCGCCTCCGGCGACTGCCCGCAGAGCTCGATGGCGCGGGCGTTGTCGCCGCGCGAGTACGCGGCGGCGTCGCGGCCAAGGCTCACGAAGCAGGCGCGCTGGTGCTGCTCCGGAGCGCGCTCGCACTGCCTTCCCGCCCCGGCAAAGTCGCCCCGGTTGGCGGCGAGGATGGCGGAGGTCTGCATCAGGTAGCACGAGTTGCGATGCTGCTCCGCCACGATGGTGCACGGGTAGAGCGGCTCCTCCGGGTCCAGCGCCTTGAACGGCTCGTGCTGCATGGCGCCGTGGTCGTGCCCCGCGGCCGCCTGGCCGTGCCCCGCGTGCTCGCCGCCCGCCGGCTGCCCGTGCCCCTCGTGCCCGCCCGCGGCGAGCTGCGTGGTGGCGGTGTGGTGCGGGCGCGTGGCGTTGACCACGTTCTCCATGAAGGCGCCGCCCCAGCACGCGCTCCGCTCCGACACGTCCTTGAGGATGTCGCACGCCTCCAGCGCGCGGATCAGGTGGTGGCCGTGGATCGCCATCAGCCCGTGCCCCGCCCCGTGCGCGCACTGGAACTGGAGCCAGCGCCCCTGCGGCGAGCGGTAGTCCGCGCAGAGCGCGTTGAGGCGCTCGGGGGTCACGCCGCCCGCGCCCGGGTCCGCGAAGTACGCCTGGATCACCCCGTGGTAGCATCCCGACTGGAAGGCCGGGGTGCACTTCGCGAACGTCTGGCTCACCGTCGCCGCGTCCACGTACGCCGCGATGCCGATGCCGTGCGCGTACACGTGGGTGTCGCGCGCCACGTCCGCGTCCTGTGCGACGACGCGCTCCAGTGCGGCCATCGCCTTGTCCACCCCGGCCGGCTTGATGGCGGAGATGAGCGCGCCTTCGAAGCACGCCTGCTTGCCGGCGCCAGCCCCGCGGCACCCCCTCAGCGCCCACGCCGCGATCGAGTCGGGCGACGAATTCGTGTCCCACGTTGCGGGCGCGAGACGCGGCGCCGCGGCCGTCGCGGGCGAGGGGGTGCGCGCGCCGGCACACCCGCCGAGGAGCATCAACGCCGCGGCAAAGGCGGCTGCACGGAAGCGATCAGCAGACATGGCGATCACGGGGTTGGGCGTGAGAAAAACCATCACACAGAGGGCGCGGAGGGACACAGAAAGACACAGAGAACCACCTTCTTCTTCATCTTTCAGTACCCTCTGTGTCTCTGTGTGAGGCGATTATGGGATGCCCGCCGGAGCACCGACCAGCGCCTCCAGCTCCGATGCCCGGTGCTCGGCGGTGTGCTCCGCAAGGATGCGCTCCCGAGCCGCGTGGCCGATTGCGCGCCGGTCATCGTCGTGCGTGCGTGCGACGATGTCCGCCACCTCCGGGGTCGTTTCCGGGAGGAGGATCTCGCGGCCGGGGGTGAAGAACGCCTCGATCCCCGGCCACCGGTCGGAGATCATCGCGGCGCCGCACGCGGCGGCCTCGAAGAGCCGCACCGAAGGCGACCACCCCGCCGCCACCATGTCCGCGCGGGTGGCGTTGAGCTGCCAGGCGGCGCTGCTGTAGAACGCGGGGTGCCGCGCCGGACCCAGGTGGTGGATGTGGCGCACGTTCGCCGGCCAGCCGATGCCGTCCGGGTACTGCGGCCCCGCCACCACGAAGCGCCGCTCCGGCAGGCGCCGCGCCACGTCCACCAGGAAGCGGTCGAGCACCGGCTGCCGGTCCGCCGCGTAGGTGCCCATGTACGCCAGGTCGCACGCCAGCGCCGGGTCAGGGCGCGTGGGGCGGTAGCGGGCCTCATCCACCGAGCAGTAGAGCGGGCGCGCGTCACGGGCGCCGAGCTCCCCCTCCAGCACATCGTGCAGAAAGGGACCGCCCGTGAACGACAGGTAGCGCGTGAAGAGCGGCACCTGGTCCGTGCGCAGGTACTCCGCGCCACCGGTGCGCAGCGCGGCTACGGTCACCGGCGTGTCGATGTCGTAGAAGAAGAGGGGATCGACGCCCGCGTTGGCAAGGGCGTCGATCACCCGCGGCCCCTCGTTGACGTACGAGCCCACGATCACCGCGTCCGCCTCGCGCGCCTCCGCGACGGCGTCGGCGGCGACGTCGTCCCAGGTGGGGTAGAGGACGAGGCGGCAGTACGACGGGTCCGGTTGGTCGCGGTTCTCGCCGCCGTACCAGGGCGCGTCCCACTCGTAGAACACCACCTCGTGCCCGCGCGCCGCGAAGGCCCGCAGCAGCGCGCGGTAGGTGGTGGCGTGCCCGTTCCCCCAGCTCGAGGAGATCGACAGGCCGAAGACGACGAGCTTCATGCCGCGCTCCCGACGGGTGCCCTCAGGATGGAGTCCAGCAGTGCCGCGCGCTGGCCGTAGGTGTGCGCCTCGATTGCGCGCCTCCGTGCCGCCTCTCCGATGCGCCGCGCGTCTTCGTCGCCTGTGGAGCGCACCAGCGCCGCCACATCTTCCGCGCTGGCGGCGACGAGGATCTCGTCGCCGGGGGCAAAGAACTCCTCGATGCCGACCCACGCATCCGTCACCTGGCAGGCCGCAGCGCCCGCTGCCTCGAACATGCGCGTAGCGGGGGAGAAGCCGTTCTGCACCATGCTGTCGCGGTGCACGTTGAGCACCAGGCGCGCCGCCGCGTTCACCTCGTTGTGGCGCGCGGTCGGGACGTGGCCCAGGTACTCGACGTTGGCCGGCATCCCGCGGTCGCCCCACCCCTCTCCGCCCAAGGCGAAGCGCGCCTCCGGGCAGAGTGATGCCGCGCGGAAGAAGAACTCGTCCACACGAGCCTCGCGGTCCGGCAGGCGGTTGCCCATGAAGAGGAGGTCCCACTTCGGCGCGCCGTTGCGCGGCAGGGGGCGGTGCTCCTCGGGGTCCAGGCCGTTGTAGATGGGTGTGCATGCGCGGGCGCCCCACCGCTCGTACTCCGCCACCACCGGCGGGCCGCCGCCATAGGTGAGGATGTGATCGTAACGCGGAATGTGCGCGCGGAAGGGGTCAGCCGTATCCGCCGCGATGCGCCCCAGCGTGGCCGGCGCGTCCACGTCCAGGAACGCCGTCATCACCTCGCCGCCCGCGCGCGCGGCGACGGCCGACTCCAATTCCGCGTCCCAGACGCCCACGCCGCTGCACTTGATCACCCACTCGCTGTCCGCGAAGGCGCGCTCCATCAGCTCGTCGCGCTCCTCCTCCGTGCGGTAGACGATGACACGGGCGTACGACGGGTCCTCCGCCAGGTCACGCTTCTGCTGGCGTCCGTAAGCGTCCGGCTCGCAGAAGGTGATGCGGTGGCCGCGCTCGTGGAGGGCGCGCAGCAGGCCCCGGTAGTAGGTCGCCGCGCCGTTCCAGTACGACGATACGAGCGACGATCCGAAGAAGGTCAGATGCATGCGGTTCCGGCGGTTGGGCGGGTTCCGACGCTTCCCGCGGCGCCGAGCGTTTCCACGACGTGCAGCAGCTCGTCCGCGCGATGGTCACAGGTGTGGCGCGCGAGGATCGTTTCCAGGCCGCGCTCCGCCTGGCGGCGCGCCTCGTCCTCGCCGCGCACCAGGCGCAGGAGGGTGGCCTCCATCTCGGCGGGCGTCTCCGCGACGGCATAGTCGCCGGGGCGAAAGAGACCCTCGGCGTCACTCCACGGGGCGCAGACGAGGGGGATGCCGCACGCGAGCGCCTCGAAGACGCGGATGGTGGGGATCCCCGCCAGCGCTTCCACGTACGCGCGCCGCGGCACGTGCAGCGTGGCGCGCGCGGATGAGAACGCCTCCGGCACGCGCAGCGACGGTGCCCATCCGCGGAACTCGATGCCCGCTTCCTTCAGCTCCGCCAGCGCGTACTCCGGATAGCGGACGCCGTGCGCCGTCCAGCGCAGGTCGCGGTTGCGCGCGGCGGGCGCCAGCCAGAAGTCGCGCAGCTCTTGCGTCCTTTCCTCGTCCCCCCAGTTGCCGATCCACACCACGTCCTGCGTCTTCGGCACGTCCAGCGGGCGGAAGCGGACTGTGTCGGCGGCTTCGTGCAGCGTCCACGCGCGCTCCACGCCGAAGCGGTCGCGGTACACCTCGCGCAGCACCTCGCCGAAGGCCAGCACACCGTCGAATGCCGCCAGGTCGAAACGGGCGATCGCTTCGGGCTGGCTCCAGGGCCGGTGGTGCGTGTCGTGGAAGAGTACGAGCGCTCCCGCTCGCCGCGCGGCCGCTGGGATGGCGTTCGCGACGGCCGGATCGTTCCACTCGTGCACCAGCACCACGTCCGCCCCGGCGACCGCCTCGTCCAGCGCGGGAGCGGCGGGGTCGTAGGAGCGCACCTCGATCTCGGGATACGCGCGGGCGAACTCCACCACGGGCCCCACACCGTGGTCGGCCAGGAGGTTCTCAAGCGACCAGGCGCCGCGCGGCTCGTACGAGATCACGGTGTTACCGCGGCGCGCCAGCGAGCTCATCAGCCCCCGCAGGAAGTGCGCGTTGCCGTGGTTCCAGTCCGAGACGGCGCTGTGTACGAAGAAGACGAATCTCATGGAGCGGCTGCGGTGGCGGCCTGCGCGCGGTCGCGGACGGCGTGGCGCTGCGCGAGCTGCCGGTACAATGCGATGTACTCCTCGGCCATGCGGCCGCTGGTGTAGCGGCGGAGCGCACGCTTGCGCGCCCCCTCCGCCAGCCGCGCCACCCGCGCGGGGTCGTCGCGCAGCCCCCGCAGGGCGCCGGCCAGCGCCGCCGGGTCATCGGGTGGCACGAACTCCGCGCACCCGTGCCACAGCTCGCGAAAGGTGCCGATGTCGCTCAGCACCAGCGCGCAGCCGTGCAGCGCGGCCTCCAGCGGCGCCAGTCCGAACGGCTCGTAGCGCGACGGCGCCACGTACACGGAGGCGCGCCGCATCCACTCGTCCACCTCCGCGCGCTCCACGCGGCCGTGCGCGCGCAGGTGGCGCGGCTCGTAGCGCTCGCCGTGCGGCGACATCGTCTCGCCGAGCACGTGGACGGCCGGGAAGGCCGCGCCCAGCAGCCCGGCGGCCTCGTCCAGCGTGTCCACTCCCTTGCCGCGGTCCCACAGCCGCCCCACGCTGAGCGCGCAGAACTCCGTGCGCGGCCGCGGATCGTCGCCGGCGGCGAGCTCCACGCCGTTGTAGATGACGCGCGCGCCCCGCACGTCGTAGTGGCGGACCAGGAGGGTGGCCTGGTACTGCGTGGGCGTCACCACCGCGTCGGCGGCCAGGAGCCCCTCGCGCACCCACGCGGCGTACTGCCCCCACTCGTCCATCGGCGCGTCGCCGCCCAGCACGTGCGTCCACCAGGAGAGCACGTCGCTGTGCACCGCCGCCACCACAGGCACGGAGAACCCGAACGCCGCGTACGCCATCTGGTTGAGGTGCACCACGTCCGCGTTCCACACCTCGGCCAGCCCGCGCAGCCAGGCGGCGGCGGCGCGCACGTCGTCGCCCGCGCCGGCCATCCACTCCAGCTTGTAGGGGCGCGATGTGACCTGGACGCCCGCGGAGAGGTGCGCCAGCCGCTCGTCGCGCACCTCGCCCAGCGCGGCGACCAGCACGTCGTGCCCGGCCGCGCTCAGCTCGCACGCCAGCGTCACCGTGTGGTCCCACACCCCGCCGAGTGTGTCGGTCGTGAGAAGGATCTTCATCGACCGTAGATGCGGTCCAGCACACCCGCCACGTCCACCAGCCTCTCGCTGGCCGCATCGAAGCGCTCCCCCGCGGCCAGCCGTCGCGCCCAGTCCACTCCCGCGCGCCCGCCCCACCCGTCCGGCGGCGTCGCCAGCGTTTCGCGTGAGGTGCCGTGGAAGAGCTCGGCGGTGAAGTCGTAGAAGGAGCCGTTCACGTTGCGGAGCGCCGCCCCGCCACCGGTGCCGTAGAAATCGGCCGCGATCACCGCATCCTGGCCGGCCGAAAGGCGCCACGAGCAGGCCAGCCGCACCGCCGTCCCGTCTGCGAGCCCAATGGACGCGACGGCGTAGTCCTCCACCTGCTTCGCCGCGTCGCGCAGCGGCTCGCCGCCCGCGAAGAGCTGTCCATCCACCAATTCGACGGCCGGGAAGCCGAGCGTCCAGAGCGCCAGGTCCACCAGGTGCACGCCGAGATCCATCACGCACCCGCCGCCGGAGAGCGCGGGATCGTAGAACCACGGCTTGTCCGGCCCGTACGCGTTGTGGAAGGTGAGATCCACCGCGTACACCCGCCCCAGCTCGCCGCCCTCGATCCGCTCGCGGATGTGGCGCATCCCCTCGGTGAAGCGGTACGACAGGTCCACCGCTAGGAGCCGGTCGGCCGCGCGCGCTGCATCCACCACGCGCCGCACCTCGTCCGCCGTGCGCCCGAGCGGCTTCTGGCAGAACACGGCGAGCCCCGCCTCCAGCGCGCGGATCGACTGCTCCGCATGCAGCGCGCTGGGCGTGGCGATGACGATCCCATCCAATCCCATC
>DASVVI010000583.1:0-3333 GCA_036386635.1 Longimicrobium sp. | reverse complement strand
CGCCGGCGGGATCGTGGCTTCGGACGGCACCAACCGCCCGTCGAACAACGCCGGTGGCGGCGCGATGCCCTGCACGCCGAACGGCACCATCACCAAGCAGTAGCCGCACCTTCCTCTCCGCGCCGCCCTGCGGGGGCGCGGAGAGGAACGCATCACCCGGAGGCACACAGCGCAAGACGCTCCAGTGATGTTGTCGTACGCACCGCGTTGGCCCCGGTGCGCGTTCCCACCGCAGTTCCGTTCCCGCTGTTCCTATTTCCCCACTGTTCCACCCACACAGGAGTTCTGTATGATCAAGCGTGTACTCGCGTCCGCACTGTGCCTCGGCGCCATGGCCATGGCCGCCCCCTCGGACGCATCCGCGCAGGCGACCCGTACCTGGGTCTCCGGCGTCGGCGACGACGTGAATCCCTGCTCGCGCACCGCGCCGTGCAAGACCTTCGCGGGCGCCATCTCCAAGACCGCGGCCGGCGGCGAGATTGACTGCCTGGATCCGGGCGGCTTCGGCGGCGTGACCATCACCAAGTCCATCACCATCGACTGCAACGGCGTGATCGGCGGCGCCCTCTTCGCCGGTGCCACCAGCGGCATCAGCGTCAACGGCACCGACATCGTGGTGGTGCTCCGCAACCTGCAGATCAACGGGGCGGGCACGGGGCAGGTCGGCGTGCGCTTCGTGAACGGCAAGCGCATCATCATGGAGAACGTCCTCGTCGCCCAGTCGTCGGTGGCGGGGATCCTGGTGAACTCGATGGCCGGCTCCGGATACGTGGACATCGCCAACTCGCAGATCATCAACAACTACGACGGCATCCGCGCGGCCTACGGCATCACGTCGATCAAGAACTCGACGGTCTCCGGCAACACCATCTTCGGGCTGATCGCCGAGAACAGCGGCATCATCAACGTCGACAACAGCATGCTCGACTACAACGGCATCGCCGTGCAGGCCGGCAACGGCGGGGCCGGGCAGGCGAGCGCGCGGGTGAACATCTCCAACAACGGGGTGCACGGAAACCTCACCGGCTTCGTGTGCGCCGGCGGGATCGTGGCCTCGGACGGCACCAACCGCCCGTCGAACAACGCCGGCGGCGGCGCGATGCCCTGCACGCCGAACGGCACCATCACCAAGCAGTAGCCGCAACAGCCCCTCACACGGGGGGAACGACGAGAGGAGGGGGATCGGTGAGAGATCCTCCTCCTCTTTGCGTTTTATCCGTGTCTCTGCGTGAAACGGCCGTCCGGCTGGCCGGCGGGGGTTGACCCTCCGGAGCGCACCCGGTTACTTTCTCCGCATGCCGAGACCTACTCCAGCACCCAGCACGCGCACGCCCGTCCGCATTCCGGCCGCGGCCCCGAGCGACACGGAAAGCTCGCTGCGCTTCTCCGTTCCCAACCTGGCGCTGATCGCCGCCGGGCTGGCCGCCATCGTCCTGGGGTACGTGTTGCTGGCGGGTGGCTCCACGGTGGGGGCTCCGCTCCTGCTGGTGCTCGGCTACGCCGTACTCATCCCGCTCGGCATCATCTGGTAGAGGGCGCTTAGCTCAGCTGGTTAGAGCACCTGTCTTACACACAGGGGGTCGGGGGTTCGAATCCCTCAGCGCCCATGAGTCGGGCCCGACACGATGTCGGGCCCGATCTCGTAAGTGCCTGCTATACCGCTCGTCATCCAGGTTTGTGGAAAGCCAAGAACGGAAGTCTCACGCAGAGGCGCAGAGACGCAGGAGAGAACCACAACTGCATGGCTCACACAGAGGCCACAGAGGCCACAGAGAGAACCGCAAAAGGTTTTCTCTGTGGCTTTCAGTTCGTTCTGTGGCCTCTGTGTGAGGCTTTTCTCTGTTGTTCTCCGATGGTGGTGCTGCTGCCACACTCCTGCCACCGTCCATGTGGTCCGCTTCGGCGGGGCTTTGTGCGTGCCCATTGACCCTCACGTTGCGTGAGCCCTTAGCTTGCGACGCAGCCGTGGGGAAGGGTCCACTGGAGAGGGGAGGAGAGCGATGGCCTACACGGTCAAGCAGGTAGCAGGGCTGTCGGGCGTCAGCGTGCGCACGCTGCACTTCTACGACGAGGAGGGCCTGCTGAAGCCCGCCTACACCGGCGCGAACGGGTACCGCTTCTACGAGGAGCCGCAACTCCTGACCCTCCAGCAGATCCTCTTCTACCGGGAGCTCGGATTCGAGCTGCGGCAGATCCGGGAGCTCCTTGGCCGGGCCGACTTCCAGCGGGTCGACGCGCTGCGGGCGCACCGCGAGGCGCTGGAGGAAAGGCTCGCGCGGTCACGGCGGCTGCTGGAGACGATCGACCACACGATCGACCACCTGGAAGGGAGGAAACCGATGAACGACGAGCAGATCTTCGCGGGGTTCACCGTCGGCGCGGGGGACGACCGTTTTGGGGAGCGCGTGCGGCTCGCCGGCGAGCCGAACGACTGCAAGGTGGCGGCGGCGGATACCGGGGGCGCGATGTCCGTCTTCGAGTTCCGCGGACGCAACGGCTGGCCGCGGCACTCCCACCACGAGCAGGACGAGTGGCTCTACGTCGTCGACGGCGAGATCGCCTGCGATGTGGGCGACCGGCGGTTGCGCCTGCACCGCGGCGAGTCGGTGTTCGTGCCGCGCACCGTGGCGCACGCGTGGGCATCGCGGGGCGAGGAGCCGGCCACGGTCCTCGAAGTGTACCAGCCCGCCGGCCGCCTGGAGCAGTTCTTTCGCGAGCTCGGCCGGTTCACGGACCCCCCGGTCCACGAGGCGCTCTCGATCGACGAGATGAAGCAGCTCTTCGACGCGCACGGCATGCGCCTCCTCGGCCCGGGGCTCGGCTACACCGACTGAACGCCCGCCGATCGGCTTCGGCTGCCTTCCCGCATCAACTGACCTCGTCGGCAACCCCGACTGCCGAGTAGTGGCACTTGGCGAAGTCGAGCTGCGAGTCTCGCAGGAGGGATTGATCCGTCACGAACGCTATGCCGATCGCCAGGTTTCTCATTCCGGCGACGATGCTCGTTCCCACCAGGCGCGCCACCACGACCAGGTGCGTAACGGACTGCAGTGCACCGTCGCGATTCCAGATGACCGGCGTTTGCAGCTCCGCAATCCAGTAGTCTGGACGGTCCGAGCCCGGAATCTCCCGGAGGAGAACCGCTTCTAGCGGAAGCTGCTCGTACAGCTCATCGGGTGCAGAGTCGAGGGAGTGGATGGAGATCTTCATGCGCGTGGCGGGGCTGCCGGGGTGAGTGGTGTCAACGGTGCGGCGCGGCGGTTCGCCCATCCGAGGCGCGACGGGGCGCGACACAGGGGTGTGCCCCGGCCCATCGCAATGCCTACCGCCGTG
>DASVVI010000582.1:0-3927 GCA_036386635.1 Longimicrobium sp. | reverse complement strand
ATCCCATCAACAGCTGGCGCAGCTCGAGCCCGAACAGTTCCTTCTCAGGAGCAAAAGCACAACGGTGGGGCATCTCGCGGAGGGACAACACGGCGCGCCGCATCCGGGCTCCCCACACGGACACGTATTCTGGCGCGTGCTTCTCCAGGTATCGTTTCGCCTCCCGAAGCTCCTCCTCCGCCACAGAAGACACGTCCACCCGGTATCTCACGCCGACTTGCGTGCCGGCGCCTGACCCAGGAGATCATCGAACACGTCCTCCGCGGGGCGCGCATCGCCGCGCTCGAAGGCGCGCAATCCCCGCTGGATGCCAATGATCGTCTCGGCCTGCTCCACCAGATCGAGGAGCGCCTGGTATGCGGAGGCGTCCTGGACGATGAGCTCCGCTTTTCCGTTCACGGTAAGCACGGTTGGTTTCCCGGTTTGCTTGAGCCGCTCGATGTGTTCGCGAGTCTTCCGCTGAAAATCACTGAGAGAATAGATGTCGTTCAGATCGATCATGCTGGCGCTCCATTAAGCAGGAAATTAGCAGTTGATTTCATGATAGTGTCAAAGGGCACTCCTGTCCAGCGGAATCGGTGCGCCGCGCCGGGCCCGCGCTTTGCCGCGAGCGTACGGGCTCCATCCGATCTCCCTAAAAGCGCTCCGGCCCATGCCCAATCGCCTCGCCGACGAGACCAGCCCGTACCTGCTCCAGCACAAGGACAACCCGGTGGACTGGTACCCCTGGGGCCCCGAGGCGCTGCAGCGCGCGCGGGCCGAGGACCGGCCGATCCTGGTGTCGGTGGGC
Organism: Longimicrobium sp.; assembly: GCA_036386635.1. Classification (GTDB taxonomy): domain Bacteria; phylum Gemmatimonadota; class Gemmatimonadetes; order Longimicrobiales; family Longimicrobiaceae; genus Longimicrobium. The sequence goes on along the minus strand of DASVVI010000582.1, from coordinate 3,137 downwards.
TACTCGGCGTGCCACTGGTGCCACGTGATGGAGCACGAGTCCTTCGAAGATCCCCAAACGGCCGCCCTGATGAACGAGCACTTCGTCAACATCAAGGTGGACCGCGAGGAGCGGCCGGACATCGACAGCATCTACATGGCGGCGGTGCAGGGGATGACGGGGCACGGCGGGTGGCCGATGACGGTGTTCCTCACTCCGGACGGCGCGCCGTTCTACGGTGGCACCTACTACCCGCCCGAGCCGCGCCACGGGATGCCCTCGTTCACCCAGGTGCTGACCGCGCTGGCCGATGCGTGGAGCACGCGGCGCGGCGAGGTGGACCGCAGCGCCGCCGAGATCCGCCAGTCACTGCAGCACTCGGTGCCAAAGGGAGCGGCGAGCGCGCTCAGCGGGTCGGTCCTGGATCGCGCCGCGCACCACCTGGCCACGCGCTTCGACGCGCGCTGGGGCGGCTTCGGCGGCGCGCCCAAGTTCCCGCAGCCGATGACCATCGAGGTGCTCCTCCGCCACTGGAAGCGCACCGGGGGACCGGAGGCGCTGCAGATGGCCGCACATACGCTGCGGCGCATGCATGCGGGCGGGATGTACGACCACATCGGAGGAGGCTTTGCGCGTTACAGCGTGGACGCGCAGTGGCTCGTTCCGCACTTCGAGAAGATGCTGTACGACAACGCCCTCCTGGCGCAGGCATACGTCCACGCCTTCCACGCCACCGGTGACCCCGAGTTCCGTCAGGTGGTGGAGGAAACGCTCGGCTTCGTGCTCCGTGAGATGACGGGGCCGGAGGGCGGCTTCTACTCGGCGTTCGACGCGGACAGCGAGGGCGAGGAGGGGAAGTTCTACGTGTGGACGCCGGACGAGATCGACGCGGTCGTGGGCGCGGAGGACGGCGCACTCGTGCGGGGCTACTTCGGCGTGACGGAGGCCGGGAACTTCGAAGGCCACAACATCCTCCACACCCCGCGCGACCCGGTGGAGGTGGCGGCGGATGCGGGCATCAGCGTGCAGGACCTGATGGAGGCGATCGAGCGGGCGCGGCCGAAGCTGTACGCGGCGCGGGCCAAGCGCGTGTGGCCGGGGCGCGACGACAAGGTGCTGACCTCGTGGAACGCCATGATGCTCCACGCCTTCTCCGATGCGGCGCGGGTGCTGGACCGCGCCGAGTACCGCGAAGTCGCGCAGCGCAGCGCGGACTTCCTCCTGCGCGCGCTGCGTCCGGAGGGCGTGCTCCTGCGCACCTACAAGGACGGGCGCGCCAGGATCGGCGCCTTCCTGGAAGATTACGCCCTCCTCGCCGATGCGCTGGTGTCGCTGTACGAGACCACGTTCGACCCGCGCTGGCTGCGCGAGGCGCGCGCGCTCGGCGAGGGGATGCTGGAGCGCTTCTGGGAGGAAGACCAGGGGATCTTCTTCGACACCGCGCGCGACGCCGAGGCGCTGGTCGTGCGCCCCCGCAACCTGTACGACAGCGCCACTCCATCCGGCAACTCCGCCGCGACGCTCGCACTGCTGCACCTGGCCGAGCTGACGGGAGAGGAGCGCTTCCGCACCGTGGCGGAGCGGGTGCTGGCCAGCTTCGCGGACCAGTTGGCGCGCTTCCCGGGCGCGTTCAGCCACCTGGTGACCGCGCTCGACCGCTACCTGGCCGTTCCGCAGGAGGTGGCGATCGTCGGCCGCCCCGGCGACGAGGACACGGAAGCGCTTCTCCGCGTCGTGCGCCGCGCCTACCTTCCCAACACCGCCGTCGCGCTGCGGCGCCCCGAAGATGGCGAGGAGGCGGCGGAGCTGATCCCGCTCCTGCGGGGCCGCACGGCGCTGGACGGAAAGGCGACGGCGTACGTCTGCGAGCGCTTCGCCTGCCAGCGGCCGGTAACGACGCCGGAGGACCTGGCCTGGCAGCTCGGGGTGGACGCGTAGCCCGATCCTTGCGGCCCGGGGCGTGGCGGCGGATCTTTGCCGCCGAAGTCCCCCGAACCCGGACGAACCATGCGACGCCTGCTCGCTCCCCTGATCCTCGTCCCCGCGCTCCTGGCCTGCTCGATGAACACACCCGGCGATTCCGGAACCGGCAGCGGCACCCCCGCCACCGGAGAGGCGCCCGCGCAGTCCCCCGCGGCGAATGGGCCCGTGACCGTCGAATTCAAGCAGCGCGAGCCCGGCGGCGAACCCGACGGCGCCACCGGCGGCACGGGGACGGTCGCAGTGCGCGGCACCATCTCCACGCCCAATCCGTGCTACGCGCTCAGCGGCACCGCGACGCGCGACGGGAGCACGCTGACCCTCACTGTAAGCGCGCGCTCCACCGCGGAGATGTGCGTCCAGAGCATCGGCACGCTGGCCTTCGACGCCACACTGCGCGGCGTGCCGGCCGGGAGCTACACCCTGCGCGTGGTGCACACGTACGGCGGCACGGGCTGGGAGACGAAGACGGCGATGACGCAGCAGGTCCAGGTCCGCTAACCACCAGAAGCCGCGAGCCGAGAGACGCAATGGCCAACCCGCGCGTGATGCTCCAGACGATGATCACCCTCGCCTCGGCCTCTCTGGGCCTGGTCGCGGCGCTGGCCTGGAACGAGGCGATCAAGGCTACGATCAAACAGGTGTTCGGCACCTCCGAGAGCCTCGCCGGCCTGTACACCTACGCGATCCTCGCGACCGTCCTCGCCGTGGTCGTCCTCACGCTGCTCGCACGGGCATCCGCGCGTGTGGGCGGCGACGTCGCGTTCCATCGCGAAGCGGAGGGATGAGCGCCGTACCCTTCACCCTCCCGCCGCGCAGCGAGCAGCTCGCGGGGGGAAGCGAGATACACATCGTGAAGAGGTCAGTCGTAGGCGTGGCGTCGCTCGAGGACGGGGCGCTACGCCTACAGTTCCGCACCATCGAGGAGTTCCAGCGGCTTCGCGGCGGGCGCCACGAGCAGGGCACCGACGAGTCCGATGTGCGCGAGCTGCTGATCCCGCTCCGCGCGCTGCGTGCGGTGCGAGTGGCGGGCCCCTGGTGGCGCCCGCGCCTGGAGATCGCCGCGGCCGACCTGCGCGCCCTCGAAGGCTTCCCCCGCGCCGCCACCGGCGAGGTCTCGCTCCGCATCCGCCGCCGCGACCGCACCGACGCCCGGGAGCTCGCATCCGACGTCGAAT
>DASVVI010000581.1:0-8059 GCA_036386635.1 Longimicrobium sp. | reverse complement strand
CGGCCGCCGGCGCCCGCGTCGAAAAGCGGGCGCAGCGTCTGGTCGGCGGTGATCTCGGCGGCGGAGAGGAAGGGGCCCTGCGCTCTGCGGCGGAAGACCAGCGCGGTCCCCATCTCGCGCGAGAAGCCGGGGACGGCGGTGAGGACCGGGACCGGCGCGGCGTTCACGTTGATGCGCAGCTCGCGCGACGGAAGCACCACCAGAAAGGGCTCCACCTGCGCCAGGATCTCCGGCGTCATCCCCCGCACCCGCAGCAGCTCGCGAACGGAGAGCAGGAGCCCGTTGCGCACCCGCTCGTCACGGCGCGCGTAGAACGCCTGCTCGGCGCCGTTGGCGCGGGCCAGGTCGTCTTCGTCGCGCCAATCGAGGAGCGATTCCACGAAGATGGAAAGCTCCCGCTCGTCCACGATCCACTGCCTGAAGAAGCTGCGCAGCTCCGGCTCATCGGCGGCGTTGAGGTTGAGGCGCGTGCTCACGTCGTGCACGCGCAACGCGTATTCGGCGCCGTTGGGAAGGCGCCGGTCGCCGCCGCGCGCCACCACCGAATCGAGCGAGTTGAAGGTCTCCAGCGCAGCGCGGGCACGGGCGCGCAGCTCGCGCATCGCCGGGTCTTCCTCGCCGCCCAGCGACGCGGCGCCGATGTTGGCGGGGGTGCGCGTGATCAGCTCGACGAGCACGGAATCCAGCCGCGTCTCGGCCTCGGCGATCCCGGCCTCGGCGGACCAGCGGGCGGCGGCGCGGCGGTCCTGCGTCCCCACCATCCACAGGTGGCGCCGGGCCGTGAGCGCCACCGCCGTCCCCAGCGATGCCAGGAGGAGGAGCGCCCAGAGCGCCGCCACCAGCGCGATCCCCCGCCGGTCCCTCACGGCACCCGCACGCGCAGGGGGAGCGCGGCCAGTGGCGAGACGCCAGGCTCCGCGTCGCCGCCGGTGAAGCGGAACTCGATGGCGGCGGGGGCGCGGGTGGCATCCGGCCACGCATCCTGCCACTCGCCCCCGGCGTCAAGCATCCTGATCCGCATCCCCGTGACGTCCGGAAGGAGGGTGAGCGTCTCCTCCACCGCGGCGCCGGAGACGGTGCGGAGGACGCGCGCCACCACGCCGCTCTCGGGGGTGGCGGGGTCGGCGTCCACCAGGAGCTGCACGGCCTTGAGGTCGCTCTCCCACCCGAACACCGCGCCGCCGTGGGTGGAGAAGACGACGCGGTCCATGGGGCGCTCGCGGGACCCGCCGGTGGTCAGGATCACGAGGTCGCCGCGCCCGGCGCGCTCCACCGCCAGCCCGCGCACCGCCTCGCGCACGAACTCGCGCGTGACGCGGGCGCGATGCTCCTGCCCCACGGCGCGCGTCTGGCGCTCGCTCGTGTCCACGGCGGCGCGCACGCTTCCGGCCACGAGCGCCATGGCCAGCCCGGCCAGCGCCAGCGCGATGACCAGCTCGATGAGCGTGAACCCCGCGCGCCCCTTCATCGGCGGCGCAGGGTGGCGAGGTGCACGGAGTCGCCGTTCCCCAGCACCGACACCTCCACCGACATGGTGCCGTCCACCGGTCCCGGCCCCACGCGCGTGCGCCAGCGGAAGTCGTCGTGCGGCGGCGGAAACACGCCCTCCTCGCGCCCGCGCGCGTCTGCGGGGCGCAGCAGGGTCTCCTCCATACGCGACTCCGCCAGCTCCGTGGCCAGCAGGCGCGTGCTGGCGCGCGCGGTCACGGAGGTGCCGGTCGCGAGAATGCCGAGCGCGGCCACCACCCCCGTCCCCAGGATGGCGAGCGCGACGATCACTTCCAGGAGGGTGAACCCGGCGCGCGAGTGCGCGGGGGTGTGCCAGGGAAAGCGTTTCACGCGTACACAGTAAAGCCGGTGGGGTGGATAGACAATGCGCCGGGGGCGGAAACCCCCGGCGCATGGACAGTCCTGAGTGCTGAGTGCTGAACCGCAGTGCGTGAGTGCGTTAGTGCGTGAGTGCGCTTTTGACTCGGCACTTAGCACTTAGCACTTCAGTTACTGAAAGAACTGCGCATGGTAGCGGGCGATCGCCACCGCCGCCTCGCCGCGCTTCACCACGTTCGTGGGCCGGAAGTAGAACTTCAGCTTCGGAGTCAGGTCGAACGCGCCCTGCTCGATCTCGGCGTACACGTTCAGCATGTTGGAGTTGATCGCCGCCTGCACGTAGCCGCGGTCCGCCGCGGGGATCTGGGCCTGGTCCGCGATGACGTACGTCTGGCCGTTGTACGTGTAGGTCACGTCGCCGGTGTGGGCGAGCGCCGCCGCGTCGCCGCCGACGCCCCGCACCAGCATCCGCGCCAGCCCGGCGCGCTGCACCCGCGCGGTGGGGGAGAAGGTGCCGCCCGAGCCTTCCATGATGCCGCCATAGCGGTGCTCGCGGTCGCGCATCGCCGCGCCGCGCGCAGCCACCGCCTCCGCGAAGGGCTTGTCCGCCGCGGACACGTCGCTGAAGGTGCTGGCGCCGCCCAGCGGCAGGTTCTGGCGCACCGCGCCGAACTGCGTGAAGCCGCGGGCCAGGTCAATGCGGGTGAGCTCGGCGTCCGGGCAGAACGAGCCGGGCGCGCACAGCCCCAGGTAGCCGTTGACCATCGCCACTTCGATGGCGCCCTGCGCCGCGTGGCCCTGGATGTCCGCGATGGCCGGCGGGGTGATGAAGGTCAGGATCTCCGTCTCGTGCACCTTGTCCGGGAAGGCGGCGAAGTTCCCCGCCTCGTTGCCCTTGGGGGTGAAGGCCTTGACCTCGGCCGTCCAGGTGCCCGGCGTCGGGTTGTTCACCACCAGCACTAGCCGCGTGGTGCCGTTCTGCGCGAAGTACAGGTCGAAGGCGTTGTAGCGGTTGCCGTTCGGGTCGTACACGTCGAAGAGGAGCGGGTTGCCCGCGTTCCCCGCCGCCGGCACGTTCACGCCCTGGAACTCGATCTTGGCCTCAAGCAGGCTGGCGCCCGGCGTGACCTGGAAGGTGTGCTTGTACGCGCCCGGCAGCGAGACCGGCGAGTAGTCGAACGTCTTGTCGTAGGCCGCGTCCTCGCGCACCTGGGCCGGCACCGTCTCCACCGTCAGCGTACGCCCGAACGGGGTGGCCAGGTCGAAGGACTTCTGCACGGCCGTGTAGGCGTTCACGTAGCCCGCGCCCACCTCGAACGCGCGGTAGCCCGGCATCTTGCTGGCCGTCTCGCGGATGATCTGCTTCACCTGGTCGGGCGTGAGCAGCGGGTTGGCCTGCAGCATCAGCCCCACGATGCCGGCCACGTGCGGCGTCGCCATCGACGTGCCGTCCATGACGGTGTAGAACGGGTTGGTCTGGTCCGGTGCGAGGGCGCCCAGCGCGCCCGTGGGGGCGTACGCCGAGGTGATCGCCACGCCCGGCGCGGTGATGGCCGGCTCGTCGAACCAGGTGATGACCTCACCGCTCTGCGACGTCACGGTGCGGGCGCCGCCCGGGCGGCCGCGCGAGGAGAAGTCTGCCAGCGTCGCCGTCTTGGTGCCCGCCGCCACCGAGATCACCCAGGGGGCCTTGGCGTAGGGGTTGTGCGTGTCCGGCGCCGAGCCCTCGTTCCCCGCCGCGAACGTCACCACGATGTTGCGCTCGTTGGCGATGCGCGAGGCCACGTTGATCGGGTCGTCCGGATCGAAGCCGCCGCTGGAGCCCCACGAGTTGGTGATGACGCGGATGCCGTAGCGCCCCTGGTTGGCCAGCGTCCAGTCGAAGCCGCCCAGCGCGTTGAGCACGAAGAGCACGGCGCCCGAGCCGTAGCCGATCAGGTTGGCGCCGTTGGCCACGCCCGAGTGCTTGCCCGCCGACGCCTGCCCGGTGCCGCCCACGGTGCCGGCCACGTGCGTGCCGTGCCCGCTGCCCAGGTCGGTGTTCACCGTGTTCTCCAGCGCGGGGGCGAGCGCGAAGCCCGTCACCGCCAGGTCGCTGCCCGAGACCGGCCCCAGGACGTTCTGCACCAGGTTCTTGCCGTACTGCAGGTCCGGGTGCGTGCCGTCGACGCCCGAGTCGTTGATCACGATGCCGATGCCCTTGCCGGATACCGGGAGCCCGCCGTTGCGCGTGGTCATGGCGCGGTCGGCGCGCAGACGCTCCACGCCGGTCAGGTGGCGCGCATCGTAGTTGGAGTAGCTCAGCCGCTTGTTGAGGAACACCGAACGCACTCGCGTATTGCCGCTCAGCGCCCGCACCTGGTCGCCGGTGGCCAGCACCGCGGCCATCGGCAGCGACCGGAAGGTGATGCCGCCCCGGATGCCGATCGCCTTGAGCGCGTCCAGGTCGGCGACGGCCGGCGCGGAGTTCCCTTCAAAGGTGACGATCACTTCGGCGGTGCGCCCCGCGGGCAGGCTGGCCAGCGTGCGGGTGAGCTCCGGGTCGATCCTCTGGGCGAACCCGGGGGCCGCCGCGATGAGGAGGGCTGCTACGGGCGCGAACAGTCGCCGGATCATCGGCAGGTGCATCAGGGGGCTCCACGTGTTGGGTGGCGAACGGGTCCTTCTGGACTGGCCCCTCTTAATGCACGTGTGCCGCCAAACTTCCTTTGGAGCTATCCAGCTCCCGATAAACAGCTTACGATTTTCGAACCTCCCTCCGGACCATCCTGTTGCACTAAAAAAGTGAAAGCCCTTCACCGTTCTAATGCACCGTCACTGAAATGGTTCAACCTCTGCTACGCACTCCTGATACAGACAACCCCCTGTCATCCTGAGGGAGCCGCATGACGGGACTCTCCTTGTCACCACACTCCCGCGGCGACCGAAGGATCTAGCCGGAGCAAGGCCGGGGACCGCGTTGGTGCACTGGAGCCCTCGGTACGCGCAGTAGATCCTTCGTTCCGCGCCAAAGGACGGTGCCGGGGAGAGGGCGGGGCCGCGCGTCACTCAGGATGACAAAAGGGGGGGCGCGGCAAAACAGAAGCGAGGCACGGAGAACGGGTCTCCGTGCCTCGCCGGCCCAGCGCCGAGCTCCTGGTGCTACTGGAAGAATTGCGTGTGGTAGCGCGAGATCGCAACGGCGGCCTCGGCGCGCGTTACCCGCGCGGACGGGTCGGACGTCGGGTAGAAGTAGGGCTTGAGCACCGGCTGGGCGTCGAGCGGACCCTGCTCGATCCTCCAGAACACGTTCAGCATGCCGGAGTTGATCGCCGCGTGCACCAAGCCGCGCAGATCCGCCGCAATCAGGTTCTGGTCCGCCACCACGTACGTCTGGCCGTTGTACGCCACCGTCACGTCACCCGTGTGGGCGAGCGCGGCGCCCGCTCCGCCGATGGCCCGCACCAGGACCCGGGCGAAGTGGTGGCGGCTGATGCCATTGTTCGGGCTGAACAGGCCCCCGGTGCTTTCCATCACGCCGCCGTACCGGTACTGCGGGTCGCGAAGCGCCGCGCCGGGGGCGGTCACCGCTTCCACGAACGGACGGTCGGCCTCTGCCACGTCGGTGACCGTGGAGCCGCCGTTGAAGGGGAGCGACTGCCGGATCGCCGCGAACTGCGTGAGGCTGCGGGCCAGCTGGATGCGGGTGAGCGGCTGGTCAGGGCAGAACGAGCCCTCCGCGCACAGCCCCATGTAGCCGTTGGTCAGCGCCCATTCGATGGCGCCGCGGTCCGTGCTCGCCTGGATGTCGGCGATCGCCGGCGCGTCGAAGGTGAAGGTGCGCACCTGCTCGCGAACCTTGTCCGGCGCGGCGGCCAGGTTCCCCTCCGTGCCCAGCAGGGTGAACATCTTGGTCTCCATCGTCCACGTGCCGGCCGGCGGGTTGGGCACCACCACCACCAGCCGGTTCGTGCCGTAGACGGCGAAGAGCAGGTCGTACGTGTAGTAGCGGTTCCCCTGCGGGTCGTACACGTCCAGCGTCAGCGAGTTGGCCGCGCTGCCGTACGCGGGCACCTCCAGCCCGTCGAAGGCGATCTCCACCTCAAGGCGGTCCGCCCCCGGCTCCACCGAGAAGGTGCGCTTGTAGCTCCCCGTGGGCGCCAGCGGGCTGTAGTCGAAGGCATGGTCGCGCAGCACCTTCATCTCCGCATGCCCCAGCACCTCGTAGCCGTTCAGGATGCGGCCGAACGGCGTGCTCAGGTCGAACGCCTTCTGCACGGCGGCGAAGGCGTTGGCGTAGCCCGCGCCCACCTCGAAGCCCTTGTACTCCACCCCCGGAAGCGCGCTCGGCATGTGCGTGGCCGTCGCCTTCAGGATCTGCTTCACCTGCTCGGGGGTGAGCAGCGGGTTGGCCTCCAGCATCAGCGCCGCGATGCCGGCCACGTGCGGGCTTGCCATGGAGGTGCCGCTCATCACCGTGTAGAATGGGTCCGTGCTCGTGCTGGCGCTGATGGAGGCGCGCACCGAGACGATGTCCGTGCCCGGCGCCGTCACCGTGGGCTCGTCCAGCCAGGTGATGACCTCGCCGTTGGCCGCCGTCACCGTCTTGGGCCCGCCCGGGGTGCCCTTGGACGAGCTCTCCGCCAGCGTGCCGGACTTGGTGCCGTTGGCCGCCGAGATCACCCACGGCGCGCGGGCGTACGGGTTGTGCGAGTTGGGATAGGTGCCGTTGCCCGCCGCGAACACCACCACCACGTTGCGGTCTTCCGCCGCGATGCGCGAGGCGACGTTGACCGGATCGTCCGGGTAGAAGGGTCCGTTGGAGCCCCAGGAGTTGTTCATCACCCGGATGCCGTAGCGCGCCTGGTTGGTCAGCAGGTAGTCGAAGCTGCCGATGGCGTTGAGCACGAAGATGGCCGCGCCCGACCCGTAGCCCACCAGGCTGGCGCCCGGCGCCACGCCCGAGTTCCGCCCCGCCGATGCCTGCCCGGTGCCGCCCGAGATCCCGGCCACGTGCGTGCCGTGCCCGCTGCCGCCGTTGTCCGTGTTCGGCTGGTTCTCCACCACGATCACGGGCCGGAAGCCCGTCTCCGTGCCCACCAGATCCTTTTGGATCGGCGCCCACACGTTCTGGATGACGTTCTTGCCAAGCTGCAGGTCGGGGTGCGTCGCGTCGATGCCGCTGTCGGCGATGTAGAGGCCCACGCCCTTGCCGGTTACGGGAAGGCCGTGGTTGAGCGCGGTCATGGCGGCGCTGGCCCGCAGCCGCTCCACGCCGGTAAGGTGGCGCGCGTCGTAGTTGTAGTAGGTCAGGCGCTTGTTGAGGAAGACCGAGCGCACCCGCGGGTTCGCGGCCAGGGCGTTCACCTGCGCCAGGGTGGCCACCGTCCCCACCATCGGCAGCGAGCGGAAGGTGGTGCCGCCCGTGATGCCCACGGCGCGCAGCACGTTCAGGTCGACGAGCGCGGGGGCGCTGTTCCCCTTGAAGGTGACGATCACCTCGGCCGTGCGGGCCGACGCGAGGACGTTCCTGAGCGCGGGATCGATGGCCTGCGCGACCGCGTTGGTGGCGCAGAGCAGCGTGACGGCGACCAGCAGCAGCAACCGGCGTGGTGCTGAACGGAGCATGGCTCCCCCGGAGGGTGAGAGGTGGCGATTGGCGACGATCGGCCCGGCGCCCGCCCCTCTAAGCACGACGTGGTCCGCGCGTGCCCCCAGTTGCTTCGCGTTGCGGGATCAGTACTTAGCCTCTTTTCGCGGAATTCCCCCGCTCTGCGCCTTCACTGTTTTGGTGCATTCCGCCCGCCATCTTCACCATACCGATGCAGACTTGAAAAAGCCTCACGCGGAAACGCGGAGGGGAACTGCAAGCCGCGGAGAACTAACCCCTCGGCGGTTCTCCTCCGTGTCTCCGCGTCTCCGCGTGAGGCAATACGGAGACGGCGCGGACACCCCACTGGGCATCCGCGCCGTTGATCGATAGGGATTCGATTTACTTCCAGCTCACCAGGTCCGCGTCCTCGCCTTCGCCGCCTTCCTTGCCGTCGGCGCCCAGGGAGACCAGGTCGTAGTCGCCGTGCTCGCCGGGGAAGCGGTACTGGTACGGATTGCCCCAGGGATCGGGCGGGATGTCCTTTTTGGCGTAGGGGCCCTTCCAGGCGCGCGGCTCCGGGGGCGTCGTGGGGCGCGTGCGGAGCGCGGCCAGGCCCTGCTCGGAAGAGGGATAGCGGCCGTTGTCCAGGCGGTAGAGGTC
>DASVVI010000580.1:0-5852 GCA_036386635.1 Longimicrobium sp. | reverse complement strand
CCGCCATCACCACGCCGCACCTGAGCGGCGCGCTGACGGCGCACCCCGAGGAGCTTCGCGCGCGCCTGGACCAGGTGGAGGCGGCGTGGAAGGAGGCGCGCGGCATCGCCGAGACGGAGGAGCCAGCGTTGCGGCTGGAGCTCGGCGCGGAGGTGATGCTGAACACGGACACCCCCGACCTCTCCGACCCGCGCACCCGGCTGGCGGGGACGCCGTTCGCGCTGGTCGAGTTCCCGCGCATGCTGGTGCCGGTAACCGCGGAGCAGACCCTTTCGTACCTCCTGGAGCGCGGGTGGACGCCGGTCGTGGCGCATCCCGAGCGCTACCCGAATCTCCACGAGGAGCTGCGCGATGCCGCGGAATGGCGGCGCATGGGCGCGCGCCTGCAGGTGAACGCGGGGTCGCTGCTGGGGCGCTTCGGACGGGAGGCGCAGGCGCGTGCATGGCGGCTCCTGCGGCTCGGCTGGGTGGACTACCTGGCGAGCGACTACCACGCGCGGGGACGGCTGGCGCTGGCGGGCGCTCGCGACATGCTCCACTCGCGCGGCGGCGAGGAGCAGGCGACGCTACTCCTGGAGTCCAACGCCGCCCGCCTCCTGCGGGGCGAGCCGCCGCTGGAGGTGCCGCCGCTGGAGGTGCCGCCGCCGCTCTGGAGGCGCATCCTGGGACTGGGGGGGTAGATCCGAGGGAACGGTTCCCGCGTACTGCTGACGACGGAGCCCTCCCACATCCTACCCGAATCCGCATGCAGCCATCGACCCGCACCCCCATTCCGGGGTACTCCCTCCATCCGCCCGGCGAGGCGGATGCGCGCGCGGCGCTCCAGCGCGTCTTCGGCGCGGAGCGCGGCGGCGAGCGCTGGTCCGAGGCGTGCCGCGCCGCCGCCCTGGAGGTAGGCCGCGTGGAGCACGGCCCCCCGTTCGAGCGCGCCATCCAGGCGCTTTCCGCACAGGGCGGCCCCACCGCTGTCGTCGCGCGCTCGATGGAGATCCGCCTGCGCACCTATGCCCGCCTCGCCGCCAATGGCGCGGCAACCGCCGCCGGAGCCCCGCGATGAACGCACACGATCCGCTGTACGACGCCGCGCGGCTCCAGGAGATCGCGGACCTGGACCTCCTCTCGCCAGACATCGACCCGATCCTGGCCGAGGTGGCCGCGAAGGCGGCGGCCCAGCTGGGGCTCCCCGTCTCGCTGATCAGCGTGGTGCTGGACGAGGCGCTGCACGTGGCCGGCTCGCACGGTATCGAGGGGCTCTGGCTGGCCGAGACGCGCGGGCACCCGGTGGAGTGGTCGTTCTGCGCCACCTCGGTGCGCACCCGCGACGCCTTCGTGGTGGAGAGCGCGACCACGCACCCCTATCACGCCACCAACCCGCTCGTCACGCAGGACGGCGTGCGCTGCTACGCGGGCGTCCCGCTCATCTCGTCGCGCGGGCACGTGCTGGGCAACCTGTGCGTCGTGGGCCTGGAGGAGCGCACCTTTTCGCCCGCCGACGTGGAGGTCCTCCGCGACCTCGCCCGCGAAGCCGTCGCCCGCATCGAAGGCCGCCGGGCGTAGCGGATCTTGTTGACGAAAGCGGTACGGAGAGCAAATCTCTCCGTACCGCTTTCTTCTGGAGCCCCGCCGCGATGAGCACCCCCGCATCCCCCCGACCCCTGTGGATGTGCCCGGAGTGCGGGCGCGCATTCGCCAACGCCGGCCAGCGGCACGCGTGCGGGAGGCACTCGCTGGAGGCGCACTTCGCCGGGCGCGAGCCGCGCATCCGTGAGCTGTACGACGTGTTCGTGGCACGAATCCGGGAGATCGGGCCCGTGACCGTGCTGCCGCAGAAGACGCGCATCGCCTTCCAGACGCAGATGTCGTTCGCGCAGCTCACCCCCGCGCGCGCCTGGGTCGACGGGCACCTGGTGCTGGCGCGGCGCGTGGAGCACCCCGCCTTCCGCGACATCGACACCATCTCGCCGCGCAACCACGTCCACCACTTCCGCCTCACGGACAAGCGCGACATCACGCAGGACCTGCTCGGCTTTCTGCGCGAGGCGTACGCCGTGGGCGAGCAGAAGCACCTCGACCGCTGATGGAACGCTCCACGTCCCATACGTCCGAGCTGGCGCGCGAGATCGCGGATGCGCTCGATGCGCTGCCGGAGCGCACCGAAGCTTCTCGCGCCGGGTCGCCGCGTGGGAGGCGCGGGAAGTGGTGGAGCTTGCCGAGCGGCTGCTGGATGGGGGCGACGACGTGCGGCGGTTCGTGGCGTACGAGCTGGTGAGCCAGCACCGCCCCGCCCTGCGCAGTCTGGGAGCCGGGGAGCTGGAGCGGCTGGGGCGCGGGATGGCGTCGTGGATCGCGGTGGACACCTTTGGGTGCTACCTCTCGGGTCCGGCGTGGCGCGAGGGGCAGGTGGCGGACGAGGTCATCCACGGCTGGGCCGCATCGCCGGACCGCTGGTGGCGGCGGGCGGCGCTGGTGAGCACCATCGGCCTCAACAACCGCGCGCGCGGCGGCCGCGGAGATACGCCGCGCACCCTCGCCCTCTGCGCGCTCCTCGCCGCGGATCGCGACGACATGGTGGTGAAGGCGGTCTCCTGGTCGCTGCGCGAGCTGTGCAAGCGCGATGCAGCCGCCGTAGAGGCGTTCGTCGATCGACACCGCGCCACTCTCGCCCCACGCGTGCTCCGCGAGGTCTCGAACAAGCTCCGGACGGGCCTCAAGAACCCGCGGCAGGCGTAGCGGCTCAACAGATCAAGATGTCACGCGAAGGCGCAAAGACGCAAAGGAAAGACACCGAAGCTCTTTCTTTGCGTCTTCGCGCCTTTGCGTGAGACCAGGTTTCTATGACCCCGCCGGTGTGCTAGAAAAGCATTCCGACGGAGAGCCGCAGCGTGGGGATCACCAGCTGCGCTTCGCCGCTGGCCGAGGTCACGGGAAAGAGGCGCTTTCCGCCGCCGCCGTAGCCGTAGTAGAAGCGGCGGTCCACGCCCATCGTGTGGCTCCTCGCCACCTCGAAGCCCAAGCCGAGCGCGGTAAAGGTGTCGCCGCCGTCCGGGGCCACGTGGTCGCCGCGCACCCAGGTGGGGCCGAACGTCACGCCGAACGACACGCCGTTGAGCCCGTCGGCGGAGGGGTAGTAGCGCAGCTTTCCTTCCAGCGTGGCGTAGTGGAGCTCACCGGTTTCGTACACATCGCCCGGTGCCAGGCCGTCGTAGGTGTAGCCGTCCGCGGAGAAGTAGCTCGATCCGAGCCCCAGCGATACCGTCGGCGCCACCACGCGCTCGTAGTCGCCCGCGTAGAAGCCGAAGAGGAAGTGGAAGGGGAGGATGGAGATCGACTGCGTCCGCTCCGGGGGCAGCGAGTCGTCGATCTGGGCACGGGCCGGCGCGGCGCAGAGGAGGGCGGCAACGGCGGCGGCAAGGGCACGCTTCATCTTTGGGGCTCGCATCGCTTGGGAGATCGTGGATGCGCCATGCGCACCGAACGCTCCCAAGTTGCCACCGGCGGGGCGATGCCGCTGTACGTCGCGCTACGTATAACTGCGGCGCACACTACGTATCCAACCCGTGCCTTCCTACATCTCCTCTCCGCCGAGGACCGCCGCGACGGCCGCGGGCAGCGCGTCCAGGTCGTGCGCGCCGGTGACGAGAAGAAAGGGCGCCTCGCACCCCAGCCGGTGCCCCGCCCGCACCACGTCCATCCCGGTTCCATCGGGGAGAAGGAGCGACAGCACCAGCAGGTCGTACGCCTCCGCCGCCAGGTGTCCCGATGCGGTGAACACGGTCGCCGCGTCCGTCACTTCCAGCCCGAGCCCGCCCACGATCGCCGCCAACGCCTGACGCATCCCGGAATCACCATCGACGATCAATGCTCGCATCTCTTCTCCGGCAGCGGCGGCGGCTTCCTGGCGTGAGCGTGGCGCACCCGCGAGGGGGATGCCACCGCCGGTTCCTCACCCGACGCAAATAGCGGCGGATCAGAATGCGCGCTGTTTTCAGCGACCGGACCAGAGCTGATCGTACGCGGCCCGGATCTGGCCGGCGACCCGGTCCAGCTCCTCGCGCGGCGGATGGATCGTCCAGTCGGCCACGATCTTGAACGGATCGCCCACGAAGCGCGGAATGACGTGCATGTGCACGTGGAAGACGTCCTGTGCCGCGGCCGCGCCATCCGCCAGGAAGAGGTTCACGCCCTCGCAGCGCACGCCGGAGTTCCGGATCGCCTCAGCCGTTCGCTGGGCGACGGTCCACAGGTGCCTGCCGGTCTCCTCGTCCATCTCGCTCAGCGAGGCCGCGTGGCGCCTGGGGATCACCATCGCGTGTCCCATGTTCACGGGCCCGATGGTCATGAGGCCGAGCACCACGTCGTCCTCGTAGAACGCGCTTACCGGGCTTTCACCCGCGACGATCTGGCAGAAGATGCACTCGCCGGGCATCGATGCGCTCCGGGGTGGGGTTCGGCTCGCCGCCGTGGGAGGTATCTTGCGAGCGCACGAACGCAGTCTCACGCATCCCATGCCGATCGGCAACCCTCCCCTCCGGAGCCCATGAGCGAGCCCACACACCCGCGCGCCCGCGAGCTGGTGCGCATCCTCGGCCTGCAGCCGCACCCCGAGGGCGGCGCCTTTCGCGAGGTCTTCCGCTCTCCGCTGGCCGTGCGTCCCGCCGATGGGCGCCCGGAGCGGAGCGCGCTCACCGCCATCTACTTCCTCCTTGCGGACGGTGGTGCCAGCCGCTGGCACCGCGTGGCCTCGGACGAGTCGTGGAGCTGGCTGGAGGGCGACCCGCTCGATCTGTGGTGCATGGCGGATGCGGGCGGCCCCGTACGCCGCCAGACGCTGGGGCCCGTGGCCGAGGGCGTCCACGCGCTGGGCATCGTGCCCGGCGGCGAGTGGCAGGCCGCGCGCACTCGCGGGGCGTACACCCTGGTCGCGTGTATGGTGGGCCCCGGCTTCGACTTCGCCGACTTCGAGATGCTCGCCGACCTCCCCGCCGACGCCGAGCGGGCACGCGCAGCCGGCGGCGAGGTGGCGGCGCTGGTGTGACGATGGCGTGTCCACTGAACCCGCCATGCGTTCAGTGGACGTTCGATGTTCTACCTGCGGCGCACGGTGGTTCGGCTCAAGCGGTTGTGGATAGCGGAGATGTAGGTGTTGGCGAGTCGGGGCGCTCTTTGCTAGATGGGGGCCGGTTTCCACATCCGCCATCTCCTACTCTGGCAGGCTCCCATGCGTCGTTTCCAGATCTTCGCCACCGTCGCGCTCGTGCACGCCATCGCCACGGCCGCCGCCGCAATCCTCACCATCGCCGACGTCGGCCGCAACTTTCCGCACAGCCCCTCGCTCGTGGGCCGCGCGCTGGGCGGTCTGGCGTACCTGCTGGGATTCCCGGTGGTCAGCGGGGCGCTCTACGCGGAGAACTTTCCGTTCTTTGGCCCCGCCTGGCAGTCGTACGTGCTGCTGGCGGCGAACAGCGCGCTCTGGGGCGTGGCGGCGGCGCTCCTGTGGCGGGGCGCACGCCAGGTCCCGCGATACGTGTAGCCGGTGCACGATCGAAACTCGCGTGCAGGTGCGGCGTACGGGACAGTGCCCCCGGAAAACAAACTCCCCCCGAGGTCGGAGCCGCATCATATGAGCCGTCCCGCGAATGAGAACGTCCCGGTTTACGTCGCCCTCATTGCACTCGGAACTTCCATCAACACGCTGGGCATCGTCATCCACAGTCTCGGCTCGGCCCGATTCGTTCTCATGGGTGCCGGGATCGTCATGATGATCATCGGGGTCGTCAAACTGGTTGCTACGCGCGTATCGGCTGATCAGAAGCCGGAGTAGCGGGGCGTCACACGCGCGGGCACCTGGCGGG
>DASVVI010000579.1:0-2228 GCA_036386635.1 Longimicrobium sp. | reverse complement strand
GAACCGCTCCAGCTCGGCCGCCAGCGCGTGCACCAGGGGAACGAGCGCCTCCGCCTCGCCGGCTTCGGCGCGGTGCTCGGCGTCCTGGCAGAGGCGCTGCATGGTGACGGCGCCGAGTTGCCCGGCGCTCGACTTGAGGGTGTGAGCGACTTTGCGCACCTCCTCTGCATCGCCGCGCTCGGCGGCGGCGAGGGCGGCGGCGATCTGGGACGGGGCGCGGGCCAGGAACATCTCCACGATCTGGCTGCGGAGCGCGTCGCCGCCCCAGCGGTGGAGCCGCTCGAGAGCGGCGGGGTCGCCCGGCGATTCCACGCGGATTGGGTCTTCGGTCATAGGTTCCGGCGTTCTGGCTTGACAATGCGGATGCGGGCGACGAACGTGCTCGGCTCCCCGCCGCGTGCGGGAAAATTATCGGGGAAGGTACCGCATGGCGAGACAATGAAGATTCTGGTTGCGGACGATGATCCGCTGATCGTACAGATCCTCCGTGCGGGACTGCGTGCCCAGGGGTGGGACGTGGTCGTCGCCGCGGACGCCATGCAGGTGTCGATGTTCGCCATGAACGCGGCCCCAGACGCCATCCTGCTGGACATCAACATGCCCGGGGGCACGGGGGTCACGGCCCTCAAGCGCCTCAAGCAGTCGGTGAAGACCGCGCACATCCCCGTCGTCGTGCTGAGCGGCACCACCGACCCCCAGATCCCCGACACCGTGCGCGAAATGGGCGCCCAGACGTTTTTACCGAAGCCCGTGGATCTCGATGAGGTCGTGCGGGTGTTGAACGGGCTGCTGGGCACGGGCTGAAGAAAGTGCGTTAGTGCGTTAGTGCGTTAGTGCGTTAGTGCGTTAGTGCGTTAGTGCGTTAGTGCGTTAGTTCGTTAGTGCGTTAGTGCGGGTGGACAGCGCGTTGGCTCGGTTTGTCATACTGAGCGACGCGCTGCTCCGTTTTGGCCCGTGCCGCGAGCTGCGGCGCGGAGCGAAGGATCTACTGCGCGTACCGAGAGACCCGTGGTCACCCGCAGGCCTCCTGCCTCACCGGCTAGATCTTTCCGTCGCCGCGCAAGTATGGGTGCACGGCGGCGTCCGGGTGGGCGGCCCTCAGGATGACAAACCGGGGGTCCAGCGCACTAACGCACTAACGCACTTCCATCCAGCACCCGCCGCACGGCGTGCAGCAGCGTCGACGGGTCGAACGGCTTCTGCAGGAACGCCATGCCGTCGTCCAGCACGCCGTGGTGGACGATGGCGTCGTCGGTGTAACCGGAGGTGAAGAGGACGCCGGCTTCGGGGCGCAGCGATGCCATGCGCTCGGCGACTTCGCGGCCGCTCATACCGGGCATCACCACGTCGGTGACCAGCAGGTGGATGGGGCCGGGGTGCGCCTCCGCCACGCGCAGTGCCTCGGCGCCGGCGGCGGCGGCGAGCACGGTGTAGCCGGCGCGGGTGAGGACGCGGTGGCCCAGACGGCGCACGCTCTCCTCGTCCTCCACCAGCAGGATCGTCTCGGTGCCGCCGCAAAGGCCGCCGCCGCGGGCGGGGCCCTGCGGCGCGGGCACGCCATCCACGCGGGGAAGGTAGACCTTGAAGCTGGTTCCCCGCCCCACCTCGCTGTACACCCACACGTGCCCGCCGCTCTGGTGCACGATGCCGTAGACGGTCGCCAGCCCCAGCCCCGTTCCCCGCCCCGGCTCCTTGGTGGTGAAGAACGGGTCGAAGGCGCGCGCCTGCGTCTCGGCGTCCATTCCCTGGCCAGAGTCGCTCACCGCCACCATCACGTACGCCCCCGGCGCCACCGAGGGGTGGCGGCGCGCGTACTCCTCGTCCAGCCAGACGTTGCGCGTCTCCACCGTCAGCTTGCCGCCGCCGGGCATGGCGTCGCGGGCGTTCAGGGCCAGGTTCATCAGCACCTGCTCCATCTGCCCGGGGTCCGCGCGCACGGCGCCCAGCCCGGGGTCGGCGCTGGTGCGGAAGTCGATGTCCTCGCCCAGCAGGCGGCGCAGGAGCCGGTCGGCCCGCGCGACCGTGTCGTTCAGGTCCAGCACGCGCATCTGCAGCACCTGGCGGCGGCTGAAGGCCAGTAGCTGCTGCGTGAGCTCCGCGGCGCGCCCGCTCACCGTCTCGATCTCCTCCAGGTCCTCCCGCATCGGGCTCCCCTCCGGGAGGTCGATGAGGAGGAGCTGCGTGTTGCCCTTGATGACGGTGAGCAGGTTGTTGAAGTCGTGCGCCAC
>DASVVI010000578.1:0-5978 GCA_036386635.1 Longimicrobium sp. | reverse complement strand
TGTTCCCGGAAACGCTGAGGAATCAATGAGAAAAGCATTACGGAGCGGGAACTCGAGGGAAACCGCAAGTCGCAGAGAAAACCCCTTTTTGGTTGTTCCCTCTCTTTACCCTCTGTGGCTCTGTGTGAGGCCAAGCTGTTCCGCCGTCACTTCCGATAAACTTCAACAGACTTCCGATAAACTTCCGATAACTTCAGATCACCGACGCTCGTAGACGGGCCGCCCGTCCACCACGGTCATCACGACGCGGGCGTCGCGGATGGTCTCGGGGGGGATGCGGCGGAGGTCGCGGTCGATGACGACGAAGTCGGCGAGGCGGCCGGGCTGCAGCGTGCCCAGGTGGCGCTCGTCGAAGCCCGCGTAGGCGGCGCCTGCGGTGTAGGCGCGCAGGGCCTCCTCGACGGTGATGCGCTGCTCGGGAACCCAGCCGTCGGGATTGCGGCCGTCCAGCGTGCGGCGGGTGACGGCGGCGTAGATCCCCTCCAGCGGCGTGGGCGGCGCCACGAACCAGTCGCTCCCAAAGGCAAGCGGCGCCCGCGCGTCCAGCAGCGAGCGGAAGGCGTAGGTGGTGCGCGAGCGCTCGGGGCCGATCACCCGGTCCGCCCAGCGCCCGTCGTCGATGGCGTGGTACGGCTGCATGCTGGGGATCACCCCCAGCCGTCCGAAGCGCGCCAGGTCCGCCGGGGCGACGTGCTGCGCGTGCTCCACGCGGAAGCGGCGGTCGCGCGGGCCGTTGCGGCGCGCGACGGCTTCGTACGTGCCCAGGATCAGCGTGTTGGCGCGGTCACCGATGGCGTGCACCATCACCTGGAGCCCGGCCGAGTCCGCGCCGCGAATCCACCGCTCCAGGTCGGCCGGGGCGGTCACCAGGAGGCCGCTGTCCGCGGGCGCGTCGGTGAACGGGCGGTGCATGGCCGCCGTGTGCGAGCCCAGCGACCCGTCCACGAACCCCTTGAGGCCGCCGATCCCGAGCCACGCGTCGCCGCGGCCGCGGGCGGCAACGGTGTCGCGAAGGCGCTCCCACGTGTCCAGCGGCACGGCGGCGTAGATGCGGGTGCGCAGCCGGCCGGCGGCGTGCGCGCGGCGGAAGACGGCCAGGTCGCCCCAGCCGCCCACGTGGTGCACGCCGGTTACGCCCTGCTCCGCCACGTACTTCATGGCCGCGTCCAGGGCGCGGTCCTGCATGGCGGCGGCAGGGGGCCGCACGGCGCGCTCCACCAGCCCCAGCGCGTTGTCCTTGAGGATGCCGGTGGGCTCGCCGTCCGCGCCGCGCACGATCTCGCCGCCCTCGACGGCCGCGGTAGCGCGGGTGACGCCGGCGGCGCGCAGGGCGGCGCCGTTGGCCAACGCCATGTGCCCGTCCAGCCGGCTGATCCACACCAGGTGGTCCGGGGTCACGGAGTCGATCCACTCGCGCCGCGGCAGCTCGCCGCCCCAGAGCGAATGGTCCCAGTTCCCCTCCGTGATCCAGGTGCCGGCGGGCACCGTCCGCGCGAAGTCGCGGATGCGGCGCACGAACTCCTCCCGGGTGGCCGCGTCGCGCAGCTGCACCGAGGCGAGCGAGAAGCCGCCCGTCAGGAAGTGCACGTGCGAGTCGATGAAGCCGGGCACCACCATCTTCCCCCGCGCATCCACCACCCGCGTGCGCGGCCCCGCCATCCGCTGCACCTCCGCGTCGCGCCCCACGGCGACGATGCGCCCGCCGCGCACCGCCAGCGCCTGCGCGTCCGCCGCGGCGGGTACGCCCGTCCACACCGTGCCGTGGAGCACCACCAGGTCGGGTGCCTGCGCCCGCGCGCCCGTGCCGGCGAGGGCGAGGAGGGCGGCGGAGGCCAGGGTGCGCAGGATGGACCGGTTCACGGCTGCACGGGCTTCACTTCGATCTCGCGCCGCGTGAGGTTGTAGTCGGACGAGACGGCGAAGGGGACGTGGACGTAGGCGCGCAGCCGGCATCCGTCGATGACGTACGGCTCGAAGGCGGCATCGCTGTACGTCCTCACCAGCTCCCGGTCCAGCTGCCGGTTGCGGGTTTGCGGATGGACTTCGGCTACCGCGCCGCTCTCGTCCAGGAGAAGGAGGATGCTGACGGTTCCATCCACCTTGATGCCCTGGTCGAGGAAGAAGTACAGCATCCGGTTCATCCGCCCCCTGAAGAATTCCGCGTTCTTCATGCGGGTGAGGTGCCCCGTCGGCACGATGAAGACCTCCGTCCCCGCCGGAGCCAGCGCGCCGTTCCGGGCCAGCTCCCGCACCTCGTCCTCGGTGCGGCCCGGCGGCACCATCACGGCGAGGCGCTGCATCCCCCGCTCCGCGCAGGTGGGCGCGGCGGCGAGCTGTGTGTCCTGCGCCCGCGCGCCCGTGGCGGCGAGCAGAGTGGTGGCGGCGAGGAGAATGAAGGGCGATCTCATTTTCTGATGCGGATGAAAGGGTTCAGTAAAGGGCGAGGAGGCGCGCGGGCCCGCCGGTGCCGCCCTCGTGCTTGGGCGCGCCGACGACGAGGGTGGCGCCGCACGGGGGCACGCTGCCCAGCCTGGCGACGCACTCCAGCCCGTACTTCCCCGCCCCGAGCAGCACCTGGTGGGCCTCGTAGGTGGTGGAGGCGCCGAAGTCCAGGCTGATGGTGTCGGTGCCGACGCCGGTGACGACGCGCTCGTGCACCAGCCACTCCGCCGCCTCGCGGCTCCACCCCGGGTGGTGCATCACCCCCGCGGCGTCCGCGTTCAGGAAGCGCCCCGGCTGGCCCACGCGCGGCTCCCATCCCGAGTCCATCACCACCACGGCGCCGTCCGGGATGCGTCCGTGCGCGCGCTCCCATTCGGCCAGGTCATCGACGGTCACGAGCGTGTCCTCGTCACGCGCGGCGCGCTCCGCTACGGACACCACTACGAGCGGCGCGAGGAAGCGCGACACCTCCAGCGCCTCCGCCGTCTGGCCGTTGGCCGCGAAGTGCGCCGGGGCGTCCAGGTGCGTGCCGGTGTGCTCGGCGAAGGTCAGCTCGTTGGCGGCAAAACCGTTCTTTTCCACGGCGAACATGTTCCGCATGCGGAACGGCTCGTAAAACGGGAAGACGGGGAAGCGCGGGGAGAGGGTGTGGGTGAGGTCCGCCACGTGGCGGAAGGCGGGGCCGCCCTCGTGGGCGAAGCGGACCGCGGGTGCGAGCGTTTCCGCGTTGAGGGCGGCGCCGGCGAGCGCGGAGCGTACCACGTCCGGTGAGCACATCTGCGTAGTCGGGCAAGGGGTGAGGGGGCCGCTCACGGGCGGCGGCGTGCACAAGATATTGGCTGAGGTCATCGGAAGAAACAACGACGGATCTCACGCGGAGACGCGGAGGCGCGGAGGGAACTTCACACAGAGCCACAGAGGCACGGAGAGAAGAACCTGGAGAGTGCTTCGGCGAACCTCCGTACCTCTCCACTGTGTCTCTGTGCCTCTGTGTGAGATCGTGTTTCTCCGCGCCTCCGCGCTCCGCGTGAGCCAGCTACTCGGGCGATGCCATACGCCGTCCGGCAAGCGAGATCAGGAGGAGGTAGATCCAGATGATGGGATGGCGCAGGTAGTGGTGCGCCATGCCGAACACCATGAGCGTGGCCAGCGCGGCGAAGTACGGAAGCGCGCGGAGTGCCTGGTGCGCCACGTGGAGGAGGAGGGCGCACAGGAGGATCGCTCCCGCCAGCCCGGTGGCGCTTCCCCAATCGACGAGGATGTTGTGCGCTTCCGCACGGAACCCGGCCCAGCGGCCGCTCAGGATGCGCGCGTGCCCCCCCGGGCCGCGCCCCACCCCGGGCGCGGCCGCCGCCTCGTCGAGGGCCGTCTTCCAGAGGGCGTTGCGCTCGGCTCCCGGTTCCTGCTCGGCGCGGATCTGGGTCAGGCCCCGCTTCACCCGCGCCACGACGCGCCCGTCCGCGATCACCAGTCCCAGGGCGAGCAGCGGAGCGACGACCAGCAGCATCCGGACGCGCCGGGATCCGCCGCGCAGGCCTAGGACCCACGAGTGCGCCACGAGCACCGCCGCACCCGCGCCCCACGCTATGACGAGTGCGTCGCTGCCGCTCGCCAGCCCCACGATCACGCTGCAGCACGCCAGCACTGCGAGGCCGAACCGCTCCCGCGCGCCGCGGTACCGCATGAAGGCGTGTAGCGCGAGAAAGGGCGTCAGGATCACTCCGAGCGGCAGCTGGTTCGGGTTCGTGCTCCATCCCAGGAAGCGTCCCAGGCGCCACAGCCTGTACGGACCCAGGTAGACGTTGAAGGCGGCGTACACCAGCAGGGGAAAGAGCACGACGGTGGACGTCACGATCGCGATCCGCCCGGCGCGCCGGACCTCGTCCGCGGCCCAGGGCTTCGACGCCAGGCACGCGACGACGCCCGCAACCAGCACGTAGGCCGGGAAGTCGTGCCACGCGGTCGGGGAGGCGCGGCCCAGGACCCACCCCGCCAACCATCCGGCGAGCAGCAGGGGGAGCGAGCAGGCCCAGAAGAGCAGAAATGGGCGTACGGCGGGGGCGATCGCGGAGCGGGGCTTCCGGAGCGCCGCCACCGCGGACCACGCGCACCACGCCACCAGGAGCAGCTCTCCCGGACCGACGAGACCCCAGAACCGCAGCTGGGTAGCCGGCACCAGCGCCACGCCCAACCCCAGCAGGGCGGCGGAGACGCGGCGCGCCGTCGCCTCCCGGGGGTCCACCTGTGCGGCATCCATGCGAGCGAGATCTGTCGATTCGGGGGGGGGAGGTTCGATGGCCGCGGGCGCGGCTCGGACCGGCCGGGGCGCGCTGAGTGTCTCGCCCCGGCGGCGTCTTGTCAAACGGTTGCAGGGGGCCACCGCGCCCTGTAGTCTTCCCGAGGCACCTTCGGCATACCGCCGCACCCGGCGCCTCGGCTCACCACGGGAGGACCGCAATCGCGCCGCACGAAGCATCCGCGATCCCGGGAAACGTCCTGCACCTCGTGGTCGGGATGGGCCAGCCGTCCAGCGGGCAGGCGCGGGCGGTGTGGGACCTCGCGGCCGCGCAGGGGGAGCTCGGCTGCCGTGTGGCCATCCACACCACCAGCGGCTGGGTGGACGACCCCGTCGCCGATGCCGCCGTGCCGGTGCGCCCCACCGTCCGGGTCTTTCCCGTCGCCGGACCGGCCTCCATCGCCTTCAGCCCCGCGGCGGAAAGGTGGGCGCGCTCCCCTGAGGCGGCGGCGTTCCCGGTGCTGCACCAGCACGGGATCTGGCAGGCGTTCTCGCGCGTGACCCTGCGCTGGCGCGAGCGGCTGCGCCGGCCAACCGTCGTGGCCCCGCACGGCAGCCTAGGGACGGCGGTGCTCGCCTATTCGCCGTGGAAGAAGGCGATCGCCAGGCTGGCGTACGAGGGGCGCAACCTCGCCGGGGCCTCGTGCCTCCACGCCACCGCCGCCGGGGAGCTCCGGGAGCTGCGGGAGCTCGGCTTCAGGAACCCGGTCGCGGTGCTGCCCAACGGCGTCTCCGAGTCGTGGCTCTCCAGCGTGGGAGATGCAGCGCGCTTCCGCTCCGCGCACGGGCTGCCGGCGGACGCGCGCGTCCTCCTTTACATCTCGCGCATCCATCGCAAGAAGGGGCTGCTGACGCTGGTGGAGGCATTCGCGCGCAACCGCCGCCCGCTGGACGGGTGGACGCTGGTGGTGGCGGGGCCCGGCTACGATCCGCCATACCTGGCCGCCGTCGAAGCGATGATCGCGGAACAGGGGCTCGCGTCGCGCGTCCGCCTCGTGGGCGAGCTGCGCGGCGCCGACCGGCGGGACGCCTTCGCGGCGGCGGAGCTGATGGTGCTCCCTTCGCTGAACGAGAACTTCGGGCTGGTGGTGGCCGAGGCGCTCGGCGTGGGCGTGCCCGTCATCACCACGCGCGGAGTGGCCGCGTGGGAGATGCTGGAGGCGGAGCGGATCGGGTGGTGGGTCGATCCCGATCTCGCTAGCTTGGAAGAGGCGCTGCTCTCCGCCGCCCGGCTGAGCCC
>DASVVI010000577.1:0-5898 GCA_036386635.1 Longimicrobium sp. | reverse complement strand
GAATCCCCCGGAGTCCAGCCGGGCTTCGAGGGCGGCGAGTACCGGTTTTGGGAGGGTGCGCTGCTCAGAGCGAGCCCCGCCCGGCGCGATTCGGACCATCCGCTCGACACCACCCTAGTCGTAGAGGTCGAGCCAGTTGCGAATGGTGTTGCGGTGCACGGCCAGGTGCTCGGCAGCTGCCAGCCGGGTGCGGACCTTCCCGGAGCGGATCAGGACGAGCAGATGGATGCGCCAACGGATCTGGGCGTTGCGCTCCGCGCGCAGTCTGGACTCGAGCTCCTCAAGGGGCTCGTCAATCTCGGGTAGGTCTCTGTACAACTTCATGTTCGGCTGAGTGGTGCCGAATTTAAACCGACGATGCACAAAGGTTCACAGTGTTTGGTATAATCCGTCCCTGCATTCGATTTGCCTGCGCGCGGACGTCTGAACCCTCATCCACTGCTACAAGAATCTGACCGGGTGGAACAGAGCTAAGCCCGGTCAGCCGCGCAATTCGAATGGTATGACACAAGAAGATGCTGATCGGCTCGCCCCTTAAGGTTTAGCGAAGTGTTATCAACACGGGTGATCCAGTTACGACTTTGTACTCTCGGTGAGGATAGCGTAGACACAGGGTGAGTCGCTCTGGGAGACGGTCTGAACTCTTGCTGTGTTATCTACGCGGACCACTGCTGGCGCCTCATCCTTGGCGCTACGCAGGGCAGTGTAGGAGAACTGCATGTACGGTGATTCGGCACTAGTCCTCGGGGCGTGTCGACTTGAACCTCAGGCCGCTTGGAATACCGCCCCGGCCACAGGTGACCTCCTGTGACGTTCTTCTTCGGGATATCGCATCCCGCCGCGCAACGCCGCCGCGAGCAAGCGCAGGAGCGACGGTTCCGCACTTGCGCGGCTTTAGAATAGGTGACGATTTCGCACATTTCATGTGATGGAACACTCACATGATCTGACGGAGTCGTGGTTGGGCAAGTGAGGTGTTAATGCCGTAACCAACGGCAAACAATGAAGTTGGCTCCAGAGCCAGAGCATGGTGCTCATCCATTCGAAACCGGTATACCTCTTGCTTTTCCGTGGCGTACCTTCCGAGCGAGCAACGAGTCCCGCACCCTGCCGAGTTCTGCCATGGACGTTCTTCGGGACGCTGTACAAATGGGAACGGGACCTTTCGCTCCGCCACCGGAGCCCCGCCCGAAGCTGCAGATCCGTGGGCTCTCCAAGCGCTACGAATCGAAGCACGGATCGACCGATGCGCTGACCGGCATTGATCTCGACGTCTACCAGAACGAGCTGATCTGCCTGATCGGTGAAAGCGGGTGCGGAAAATCTACACTGCTCCACATCGTCGCGGGATTTGAG
Organism: Longimicrobium sp.; assembly: GCA_036386635.1. Lineage (GTDB taxonomy): Bacteria > Gemmatimonadota > Gemmatimonadetes > Longimicrobiales > Longimicrobiaceae > Longimicrobium. The sequence goes on along the minus strand of DASVVI010000577.1, from coordinate 4,542 downwards.
ACGTCGACGGCGGGCACCCTCGAAGTTGACGGAGGACACATCGAAGGGCCGGACTACCGGCGAAGCGTCGTATTCCAGGAACCGTCGCTACTGCCGTGGCTCACGGTGGAGAAGAACGTCGCCTTGGGCTTGGAGATCCGCGGTGTCCACGACGGGAGCGCCGGACGGGTGAAGGCGCTGATCGACCTGATGGGCCTGCGCGGGTTCGAGCGGCACTATCCGGCGCAGATGTCAGGAGGCATGGCCCAGCGGGTGGCGATCGCGCGGGCGCTCGTGAACGACCCTGACCTGCTTCTGCTGGATGAGCCGTTCGGTGCGCTCGACGCATTCACGCGCATGCGCCTCCAGGACGAGTTGCTGAGGGTTTGGAGCCGCCAGCAGCTCACCACCGTGTTCGTCACCCACGACATCGATGAGGCCGTATACCTAGGGAGCCGGGTAGTCGTTCTGACCCAGAGGCCTGGGCGTATCGCGCGAATCTTCAACGTCGGGCTGCGGCGCCCACGCGATCGCACCAGTCCCGAGTTCATCCGGCTGAGCGGGATGATAGCGAAGGAGTTCCTAGGGCTGGTCAGGAACGACGGCGGGGAGCACTCGCCCGAAGCATGATTGCCGGGTCGTTTCAACGGGTGTTTCGCAGTGCCGAGCAGGGTTTCATTCACCACCACCCAAGGTGAACCATGGATCATGAGTGTGATGGCTCCGCCGGCTGCAGGCACGTGCTCACGAGAAGGGACTTCATCCAGCTCTCCTCGCGTTTCACGCTCGCAGGCGCCGGGATGGCTACTCTGGGAGGTACCAGTCTCCTGGCCGGCTGCCGCAAGCCGCCGGTGGAACAGCCCGTCTTGCGGATCGGTTACCTGCCGATCACCGACGCGACCCCTCTCCTCATTGGCCACGCCAAGGGCTTCTTCCAGCAGGAGGGGGTCCGTCTCGAGCGGCCGGTCCTGATTCGCGGTTGGGCCGAGATCGCGGAGGCCTTCCTGGCGGGCACGTTCAACTTGGTGCACCTGCTGATGCCCGTGCCCATCTACATGCGGTTCAGCCAGCGGCACCCGGTGAAGGTCGTCGCATGGAACCATATGAACGGCTCGGGGCTGACCGTCGGGATGAACAGCGGCATCCAGCGCCTCGAGGATATTGGCGGCAAGCAGCTCGCGGTGCCACACTGGTACTCAATCCACAACATCGTGCTGCAAATGGCGCTGCGGAAGTACGGGATCGAGGTGGTGGTACAGGACCGCGCAGCGCCTCTCAAGCCGAACCAGACCAACCTGTTCGTAATGAAGCCGCCCGACATGCCCACCGCGATGTCGTCGGGCGCCATCCATGGCTACATCGTCGCGGAGCCGTTCAATGCCGCAGGCGAGGTGCTGGCGCACGGCAAGATCGTCCGCTTCACGGGCGATGTCTTCAAGAACCATCCTTGCTGCGTGGCCACCATGCACGAGGGTGACCTCACGGCGTACCCCGAGTGGGCGCAGTCGGTCGTCAACGGGCTGGTCAGGGCGCAGCACTGGGTGATCAACAACCGGGAGGAGACCGCGCACATCCTCTCCAAAGAGGGACAGGGGTACCTCCCCTTCCCGCAAGCCGTGATCCATCGTGCGATGTCGAAGTACGACCTGCAGACCTACGGACTGCAGGCAGGCACGGGAGCGATCCGGCACCCCGGGTGGGGTTCGAGCCGCATCGGGTTCCAGCCCTACCCCTACGAGTCCACCACCCGCGAGATAGTACGGCTGCTGAAGCAGACGCGCGTCGAGGGTGATGCGCGCTTCCTGGACACGCTTGACGCCGAGCGCGTGGTGAAGGAGCTCTTCGACTACACCCTGGTGACGAACGCCGCGGGGAAGGTGGGAGGGCTCCGCGTCTTCGAGGGTGTCGATCCCACGAGCCCGCGCGTGCGGGCCGAGCTGATCGATGTCTAACACTGTGCTGGGTGGAGTGGCCGCCGAGCGCAGGCACGCCCCGGCGGGTCCGAGGCGGGTGGGCGACGCGAACACTTCCCGGCTCACCGGCGTGGCGTACCGGGCCAGCGGAATCCTGCTGGCGCTCGCGCTCTGGCAGGCCTTTACCAGCTCCGGGATCTTGGGCGCGCAGTTCAGCCACGGCTTCTCACCCGCGAACACCGTCCGGGAGCTGGTCGGCTTCCTCACGGGGGGGGCCTTCCTGCACAACGCCGTACCGAGCCTCTTCCGCGTCGGTGTGGGTTTGGCGATCGCCGCGGCGATCGGCATCCCGCTGGGGATCTTGGTGGGCTACTTCGGGCGGCTGAACCTGCTGACCAACACCGTCTTCCAGTTCATCCGCATGACTTCGCCGCTCGCGTGGATGCCTGTGGCGGTGATCCTCTTCGGGGTGGGGAGCCGCCCCGTGTACTTCCTGATTGCCGTCGCCGCAGTCTGGCCGATCGTGATCAACACGGCGCACGGGGTACGCAGCGTTAACCCGGTCTGGGTGCGCGTGGTCCGCATGCTGGGGGGCAATCAGGTCGCGGTGCTGCGGCGCGCGATCGTCCCCGCGATTATCCCCGACATGATCACCGGATTGCGCATCTCGATCGGAATCTCGTGGATCATCCTTGTTCCCGCCGAGATGCTCGGCGTCTCGTCGGGGCTTGGATACTACATCCTGGACACGCGGGACCGGTTCAATTATGGAGAGCTCATGGCCGTGATCCTGGTGGTCGGGTTCCTGGGCTCCGTTTCCGACAGCCTGGTCCGGTTCGTTCAACGCCGGCTGTCGTGGCGTGGCGACGTCGAGCACGGTCTCACCTTCTGACACGTCTCCCGTACGCCAGCGCGCGGCCGGGTTGGAGGCATAGAAGCATGAGCAGGTTTGCGGAGCTATTCGCGCGGTTCCTAAAGGCGTACGAGGACGACTCGGTGCGTGTCCCGTGCTGCGGCCTGCGGTTCGTGCGGCGGGGAGAGCCGGACCCCGTGGAGCCGTTCACCGCATCGCCCACCTGGACCGAGGCCTTCCCGCGCTCGCTGGCCTCGTGCGGCTTCTCGTACGAGGCCGCCAAGGGAGGCTGGACCATGCGGGTCACGGCGGAGAACATCGGCTGCCCCGCGGGCGCCATGAGCTTGGGCCTGGTGCCGGCCGATTCGGGCAAGCACTTCGACGGCGGCTGCTACGTCAAGCCGATGGATAAGGCGGCCACGCCCGCTGATTTCACCGCGGGGTACGTATACGCTCCGCACCAGTCCGGCCATCCGGAGTTCGCGATGTTCGGTGCGGACGACTGCGGACGGTACGAGACCCTCGAGGCGGCGCGCAGGGCGATCGCGGCCATGCCGCTGATCCCGCCTGTGATGGACGCCGTGTACTACTACCACCCGGCGCTGAGCCAGGTGGAGCTGGAGCCGGACCTCGTGCATGTCTACTGCACTCCGCTCGAGGCCATGCGGTTGATCCAGGGGTACTGCTTCCCGTCGGGCGAGCGATTCAGCATGTCGTGCATCGGGATCCGCGGGGTCTCCTGCGACATGACAGCGTGGCCGTATGTCAACGATGACATCAACGGAACCTTCCTGTGCCTGGGTGCGCGCGGGATCACCGGCTGGGAGGAGGAATACGTGGGATTCGGCATGCCGTTCAAGAAGTTCGAGCAGGTCGTAGTGGGGATGGAGAAATCCAGGAGAGGTTTCCCCTACAGCCTGTTTCCGAAGATGACGCAGATCGAGGATCGCCGAGGCGGCCGCGAGGCCTCGCGCGCATGAAAACACTCTACCTCGACCATGCTGCCACCACTCCCTGCCGTCGCGAGGTGTGGGACACGATGGAGCCCTATTTCCTGGCGGAGTTCGGCAACGCGAGCAGCATCCACGGTATGGGCCGCCGCGCCCGCCAAGCACTCATCGAGGCCCGCGAGGCGGTTGCCCGCGTGCTGCGCTGCAGCGACCTAGAGGTGGTCTTCACCAGTGGTGCCACCGAATCGAGCAACTTGGCGCTGCGTGGAGTCGCGCTGGCCGCGAAAGACCGCGGCCGGCACATCGTCACCACAAGGATTGAGCACGATGCGGTGCTCGACACCTGCCAGACGCTCGAGCGCGAAGGGTTCTCCGTCGACTACTTGGACGTGGACGAGTACGGGCGGGTGTTCCCCGAGCAGGTGGCGGCTGCGGTGCGCGACGACACCATCCTCGTGTCCCTGAGCCATGCGAACGGCGAGGTTGGCACCATCCAGCCGGTCGCGGCGATCACGGGTGCCGTCAAGGCGCGCAACCCGCGGACGCTCGTTCACGTGGACGCGGTACAGACCGTGGGGCACCTGGACGTAGACGTGAGCGAGTGGGGTGTGGACCTCCTGGCCTTCACCGCCCACAAGTTCTACGGGCCCAAGGGGATCGGAGGGCTCTTCGTGAGGGAGGGGGTCCAAGTCCAGTCGCTGATCTCCGGGGGAGGGCAGGAGCGCGGCCTGCGGTCCGGTACCGAGAGCGTCGCCCTAGCGGTGGGTCTCGGAAGGGCCATCGAGCTGGCCGCGGGGGAGATGGCCAGTGAATGTGCCCACTGGACGCCCATCCGGGACCGCCTAGC
>DASVVI010000576.1:0-1735 GCA_036386635.1 Longimicrobium sp. | reverse complement strand
CACCAGGTCGCAGATGCCGCCGGCGCAACGCACCGCGGCCGCGCTTCGCCCGTCCGGCGATGGATCGGCGTGGCGGATGCCGGCGCCGCGCGTGACCCGCCGGAGCCGCTTCTCCTTCCAGTTCCAGAGGAAGAGGTCCGGGCGCGACGCCCCGCCGCCGATCGGCTCCTGCCGCACGAGAAGGATTCGCGCGCCGTCCGGCATGAAGCGCGGGGCATCGTGGCCGCGGCCCCCCACGGGCAGCAGGGTGGCGAGCGCGGCCTTGGGGCGCGGACGCCAGCGCACGTCCGGCACGTCGAGCGAGTCGCGGCTCAGAAGGCGGCGGCGCTCCTTTGCTTCGGCGGAATCGCCGGGCTCGTCGCGGGTGCGCCACACCACCACGCGCGGCTCCGTCCCAGGCGCGCCGCGCAGCACCACCGCCATCCGCTCGCCATCGGGGGAGACGGCGGGGTCGCCGGTGCCCCAGTAGAGGCGCTGCACGGTGTCGCCCGCGACGGTGCCGCCGGCCTCCGCGATCTGGCGGCGGGCTTCCAGGGCGCGCGCGGTCACATCGACGGTGAAGGCGCCGTACAGCTCGTGCGGCGCGCCGCCGTAGACGCCCGCGAAGGCGGTGGCGAACGAACGGTTCTGGCGCGCGCTCATCCGACGCCAGAGCTGGTCCAGGCTCGCCTCGCCACGCCGCTCCACCAGCCACTCCAGGTAGGCGGATCCGGCCAGGTACGCCATGCTCTGCCCGTAGAACGCGCTCGACGCGCTGAGCTGCGCATAGGTGGGGAGCCGTCCCTCCAGCGCCCACTGCCGCAGCACCGCGGCACGGATGGCGCTGTGCGGGCGTCCGCTGCCGGTGAGGCGGCCTTCGATGTACGTCGCGTACCCCTCGATCACCCAGCGCGGCGCCCGGCGCGCCACCGGGCCGACGCGCACGGGAAGGATGCGCATCCACAGGTCGCCGCGCGGATTGCGCGAGGGGCGGGTGAGGTGCGCGATGTGGGCGAATTCGTGGATGACGAGCTGCTCGCCCGGCCCGCGGTTGTGGCCGATGTTGGAGCGGGGGTCGGGCGGGGTGGGCCACAGCGAGATGGTGGGCTCCTCGAGGAACGAGAACGCGCTCCCGTTGGCGGAGGCGGACGGGTCTTCGACGATGATCCGCACGCGGCGGCCGGGGGCGTACCCAACCACGCGCCGCACGCTGTCGTGTACCGCCTCCAGCCGCGACACCACGTCCAGTGTCCACGCGGATGTCTCGGCGGGATAGTGAACCTCGAAGTGCTCGGTGCGCACGGTGCGCCAGTCGAGCCACGGGCGCGTGAACACCTGCGCCTGCGCGGCGCCGGCAAGGAGCACGGCCAGGAGCGCGGCCGCGCAGGACAGCTTGTTTCGCATCGGGTCGTGGTGCGGCGGTGGGAGGTGCTTGCGTGCGTTGGTGGACACCGGGGCGGGGGGAAGGTTCCGGGGGCTCGCCAGGCGTGTGGGTGCAGATAGACAACAGAGAGTACCCCGGATCGGCGCGCGTGGGCCGATGTCGAGGTCGGGCGAGGGTGGGCAGACACGTGGGTCTGCCCCTACGGGTTTGGGGCGCCGAGGGCAGGGGTCGCGGGCGGGCGGGCGACGGGCGCGATGAATCGCGCCCCTACGGGATCGGTGTGCGGCGAAAGGGCAACGGAGCGGGGGCGGGCACGGGCGGCCACGCGGGGCCGCCCCTACAGGATTTTGGGGCGGGCGCAGACGGCGGGGA
>DASVVI010000575.1:0-2315 GCA_036386635.1 Longimicrobium sp. | reverse complement strand
GCCGGGCCGGGTGCGTAGGGCAGGGGAGGGCGTGCGTTGCGGGCGGTGGAGCGGGGTCGGGCACGGGCAGCCACGTGGGGCTGCCCCTACAGGGGGGATCGGTGCCGTTCCGTCAGGCGACGCGGCCGAGGGCTTCGGGTTCGGGGCGGACGAGGGCGGTGACGCGGGCGACGGGGAGGCGGACGGTGAAGATGCTGCCGGTGCCGGGGGTGCTCGCCGCGTGGATCTCGCCCTCGTGCTGGTCCACGATCATGCGCACGATGGCCAGGCCCAGCCCCGTTCCGCCGCTCCGCTCGCGCGCGGCGTCGGCGCGGTAGAAGCGGTCGAAGACGCGCGGGAGCTCCTCGGGCGCGATGCCCGAGCCGGTGTCGCGCACCTGCACCTCCACGAAGCCCGGATCCTCGCCCTCGATGTTGGCGCCGCGGACGCGGATCTCGACGACGCCGGCTTCGGTGAACTTGACGGCGTTGGAGACGAGGTTCAGGAAGAGGCGCCGCAGCGAGCCCGCCGCGCCGTGCACGATCACCGACTCCGGCGCATCCAGCCGCACCGCCACCGGCTTCCCCTCCGCCAGCGCCTCGCCGATGTCCTGCACGTCGCGCAGCACGGCCACCAGGTCGACCGGGGCGGTGGGGCGGGGGACCGAGGCTTCCTCGCCGCGCGCAAGCGTCAGCAGGTCCTCCACCAGCGCCAGCATGGAGCGGGTCTCCTCCAGGATCTCGCCCATCGTGTCCCGCAGCTCCTCCGGCGAGCGGGGGCGGGCCAGCGCCACCTCCGCCGTGCCGCGGATGGCGGTGAGCGGGGTGCGCAGCTCGTGGCTCGCGTCGGCGGTGAAGCGGCGCAGCGCCTCCACCGCGCGCTGCAGGCGGCCGAGCATGCCATTGTAGGCCTGTGCCAGCTCGCGCAGCTCGGCGGGGTGTTCCGGCTCGTCCACGCGGCGGTCCAGCGCGGCGATGCCGATCTCGCGCGAGGCGGCGACCAGGCGGTTGAGCGGCTTCAGGAGGCGGTTGGCGACCGACCACCCCGCCAGCGCCGCCGCGATCCCCGTGAGTGGGATCAGGAAGAGGGCGATGACGGAGAACGCACGCAACGCCTTCTTCTCCACGTCGCCGGTGCGCGCGACCACGATGTCCACTTCCTGGCCCGTGATAAGGCGGGTGCGGCGCCGCAGCGTCTCCACGTCGCCGATGGCGGAGGGGATGCGGTCTTCGATCACCTCCACGCGGGGGATGTTGGACGGGGCCACGAGCTGCTCCGCCGCCGCCGCCGTCTGCCGGAGCGACTGCGTGCCCGTGCGGGCGAGCGACTGCCGCAGGATGGCGTAGGTAATCCCCGCGAAGAGCGTCAGCGACGCCAGCAGGATCACCGAGTAGCCTACCACCAGCTCGCGCCGCAGCGAGGTTCGGTTCATTCGGCTCGCTCCGGGGTGCGGATCGCGTAGCCCACGCCGCGCACGGTGTGGATCAGCTCCGGCTCGCGTCCCAGCTTGTTGCGAAGCGCATTCACGCAAACGTCCACGATGTTGGTCCCCGGGTCGAAGCGGATGCCCCAGACGTGCTCCATCAGCGTGGCGCGCGAAAGGGGACGGTCCGCGTTGCGGAGGAGGTACTCCAGGAGCGAGAACTCGCGCGGCGTCAGCTCCACCGACGTGCTGCCGCGGCGCACTTCACGTGTGGCAGGGTCCATCTCCAGGTCGCCCACGCGCAGCACGGCGGGGGCGCCGGCCACGCGCCTGCGCAGGAGGGCGCGCAGGCGGGCCGTCAGCTCGCTGAAGTCGAAGGGCTTCGTGAGGTAGTCGTCCGCCCCCGAGTCCAGCCCTTCCACCTTGTCCTCGGTGCGGTCGCGCGCCGTGAGCATCAGCACGGGGAGCGCTACGCCGGACGCGCGCAGGTCGCGAACCAGGTCGAAGCCGGAGCGGCCGGGGATCATCACGTCCACCACCGCCGCGTCGAAGCCCTGCGTGCGCGCCTTGTCGAAGGCGGAGTCGCCGTCGGCCGCCGTTTCCACGATGTACCCCTCCTCGCGCAGCCCCTTCGCCAGAAATGCCAGGATCCGCGGGTTGTCTTCTACGATCAGGATGCGCATGGGGAGAGTCGGTCGCGGGGGGACGCCCGGCGCGTCCGGGCGTTGTCGCATGCGTATACCCGCGCGCGCGCCGCGAAGGGCCACTCCGGCACGCGGATTAACTCTCCTTAATCGACGCTTAACCCACGACTAACCGGGCGCATGAACTCCTGGAACGGGTGATGTGTAAATTTACCCACGACGCCGCGGACCGGGTGCGGCGCCGGGCACCTCGAACCCCATGTATGACC
>DASVVI010000574.1:0-4650 GCA_036386635.1 Longimicrobium sp. | reverse complement strand
TTTTTGCCGCCTCGGAGAACTGCTCGTTGTCGCTGGACACGACCTCGATGGTCGTGGGGTCCACGCGGCCGTCCTCGTTCACGCGGAAGCTGAGCATCACCGTGCCGCCGACGCCTGCGTCACGAAGCAGCGGCGGATAGTTCCGCTCCAGTGCGCGCGCCACGTCGCTGCCGTTGGACAGCGAGGGCTTCACCTCCACTGAGGAGATATCGTAGACACCCGCGTCGTCTTGAGGAGCGGACTGGCCGGGCGTGTCCACGTAGGAGGGAGCCGATTCGTTCGCAGGGTACGAACCCCTGGGCTCATCGGAACGATCTTGGTTGCTGACGGAACGAGGCTTTTTCTTAACGGGTCGAGAGCGGACCTCCGGGGGCGAAGAGTTCGAATAATCATCGGTAGGCGGCGGAACCCCAACGATACCCTCGGGTGGTCCGGTTAACCCCTCTCTGATCAGTGGCGCTCCCACACTGACGCTCCCAATCCAGAAAGCGAGAGCGACCAGTCCGACCGCGGCCAGTGCGGTGTTGACCAGAGCCGTCGAGTGCGACGGGTGTGCCGATTTCCGGCCGTACGCCGTGTGCGCGCCCGGCGCGAGGTGCCGGGAGTCGGCAATCACCGGGTTCGGGTGGGCCGTTGCCTCCCTTCGTCCGCGATGCTGCCGAGTTGGTGGAGGCGCCAAGTCCGCCGTTCCGGCGAGCGCGGCGGCAAACTGCCCTGCGTCTGCGAAGCGATCTTCCGGCCGTGGGGCCAGCGCACGCCGTAGCGCCTCTTCCAGGAAGCTCGGGCATTCTTGAGAGAAGACTAGCGGCGGCGGGTCGGCTCCCTGTGACATTGCAAGGAGTTGCTCCTGCGAGTACGGCGGCACCCCGGTGAGCGCGAAGTAGCCCGTCATTGCCAGGCTGAACACGTCCGAAGAGGGGCGAACCTCTTCCACGCCCCGCCACTGCTCGGGTGACGCATAGCCGGGCGAGAGGGGGTGCCGCCCGAACATGGTGAAGTGGGTAGCTGTACCGGCCTGTTCCGCCGCTTTCGCGATGCCGAAGTCGAGTACGTGCACGTGAAGACGTGCAGACGCACCGCGGCTGGAGAGAAACAGGTTCGCTGGTTTGAGGTCGCGATGGACGAGCCCCGCCTGATGACCGGCGTTCACGCCATCGGCGGCTTGTGCGAGGATGTCGGTTACCTGGTCCGGTGGCAGTGGCCCACCGGTTTTCACCCGCTGGCCGAGATCCTGGCCCACCAGGCGTTCCATCACCAGAAATTCTAGGTCGAGTCGCTCGTCGCTCAGGAAGTCATGGACGGTCACCACGTTGGGATGGTGCAGGCTCGCCGCGATCCGAGCCTCCCGTCGGAATCGCGCCCGGGCGGCGGCGCCTGCCTCTCCGTCCTCGGCGATGGTCACCGCCTTGAGCGCGACGTGTCGCTCGAGGGTAGTGTCCATGGCGAGATAGACCGCTCCCATGCCTCCGCGACCAAGAAGCGAGATTATATGGTAGCGGTGGCCGACCGTCTGATCGAGAAGGAGGCGATACATGGGTTCCGGGGATATTCAGGCCTGCGGTATTGTATTGCGCCCAAGAATCTTGCGCGGTCTTGCCGAACGGGCAAGCGCCGCCATTCATGGCGGTTCGTCAAGTTCAGCACTGCGAATTGGCCGTGTGCGCGCCGCCCCGCGTCAGCGCTCGGGCGGCACGGGGCGGCGCTGGTAGCGGACGCGCTTCGTCATCTTCCACTGCGCGGAGTCGCTCGCCACGTCCAGGTCGGCGACGAACTCGCGGGGGGAGACGCGCACGAAGGTGATGGTGCCCCGCACGTCGCGGGGGCCCGGGCGGGCGGGGTGGCCGATGCGCTGGTACTCCGCGCGGACGGCGGGATCGGGAAGGCGGAGCACGGAGCCCTCACGGACGCGGCTCTCGTCCACTTCCCAGATGAAGTTCTCGCCGCCGACGGCGAAGGGGAGCGGGTAGTGCACGAAGCGCCACCGCTCGAACACCATCCGGTCCCCCGGCGTGGCGCGGGTGAGCCCGACCGGACCCGTGGCGATTTGCGCCCCCGAATAGGCGCGCTCCCATCGCTGTATGCACGCCGCCTGGACGAGCACGAGGACCAGGACCGCCCCCCGGAAGATGCTCCGCATCTGCCTCCCTCCGTCTGATCGGTGGATGATCGCCGTCCGCAGCCTCGGAAGCCGCGCCGCCGGGTGTACGGCAACAAGATGCGCATCAACGAGTTCCGCGTCCAGCCGCTCGAAGCCCGGAGCCGACCGCCCCATTCCGCCAGAAGTTCGCCGAAAATCCCGACCGAGGCCTGCACAACCGTCTGTGCCGTTCGTGCGTCCAAGGCAGGTGCGCTCCGACGACCGTCGCGGCGCCGCATCGTCCCCCCCGGAGGAGAAACGACCATGCGCTGGATGAACCGAGTCAGACCGCGGCGATGGGGCGCGGAGATGGCGGCGGACTTGCGCTACGCGCTGCGCGGGCTGCGCAGGAGCCCGGGCTTCACCGCGACCGCCGTGCTCACGCTGGCGCTGGGGATCGGCGCCAGCTCGGCGGTGTTCAGCGCGGTGAGCACGGTGCTGCTGGCGCCGCTTCCGTATCCGCATCCCGAGCGCCTGGTGCGCATCTACCACCAGAACTCCGGCTTCGACCGCGGCACCCTTTCCGCCGCGGACTGGCAGGGGATCAGGGAGCATCAGCGCAGCTTCGAGTCCGTCGCGCTCTTTCGCACCGGCGGCGCGGCGCTCACCACGCGCGAGGGCGCGGAGTGGGTGAAGGTGGGGTGGGGCACCGCCGGCCTCTTCAGGACGGTGGGCGTGCGGATGGCGCGCGGCGGCGGCTTCCACGAGGGCGACGACCGCACCGGCGCCCCGCTCAAGGTGGTGGTCGGCGACGAGTTCGCGCGGCGCCACTTCGGCGGCGCGGACCCGGTCGGCCGGCCGCTGGTGCTGGACCGGGTGAGCTACACCGTGGCGGGCGTGCTGCCGGCCGGCGTCAGGGAGCTGGCGGGGGTGCAGGCGGAGGTGTGGCCGATCCTGCAGCCCCCGGTGCCCACGCGCCGCGGTCCGTTCGGGCTGCACGGCATCGGGCGGCTGCGCGCGGGGGTGACGCAGGAGGCCGCCGCGCGCGAGCTGGCCGGGATCAGCGCGCGCGTGGTGGCGCAGTGGGCGAACGGCGCGCCCGACCGCTCCGTCCGCTACACGCCCGTCCCCCTGCGCGACGTGCTGCTGGGCGACGCGGGGCGCTCGCTGCGGCTGTTCGGCGGCGCCGTGTTCCTCGTCCTGCTGATCGCCATCGCCAACGTCGCCAACCTGGTGCTGGTGCGCGCATCGGGGCGCGGGCGCGAGATCGCGGTGCGCACGGCGCTGGGCGCACCGCGCGAACGGCTCGCGCGCATGCTGCTGACGGAGAGCCTGGTGCTGGGCGGGCTCGGCGGCCTGGCGGGGGTAGCGGTGGCGGCGCTGGGGCTGAAGGCGCTCGCCACAGTCGGCCCGCGGCTGCCGCGCATCGAGGAAGCCAGCCTGGATCTGCGCGTGATGGCGTTCAGCGTGGCGGCGGGGCTGCTGAGTGGGGCGTTGGTCGGCACATATCCGCTGGTGGCGGGGATGTCGCGCTCCATCGCCGCCTCCCTGCGCAGCGGCGATCGCGGCGCTGGCGCCGGACGCGGGACGCAGCTCTTCCAGGGCGCGCTGGTGGCGGGCGAGTTCGCGCTCGCGCTGCCGCTCCTGCTGGGCGCCGGACTCCTCCTCCACTCGTTCGTGAACCTCCAGCGGGTGGACCCCGGCTTCGACCCCGACTGCGTGCTCACCGCTCGCATCTCGCTTCCCGAGGCCGCCTACGCCGAGCCGGCCGAGATGCTGCGCTTCTGGGACGAGGCCTTGCGCTCGGTGAAGGCGCTGCCCGGTGTGGAAGAGGCGGGGCTCACCACCTCGCTGCCACCCGACAACGGCGGCGACAGCAACAACTTCGACCTCGTGGAGCGCCCCGTGGCCCCCGGCGAGTCCGAGCCGTCGGTGCCTTGGGCGCTGGTCACGCCGGAGCTGTTTGGCGCGCTGGGCGTGCCGCTCGTCGATGGGCGCATGCTGGAGCGGCGCGACGACTCCCCCGACCGTCCCGTGGTGGTGGTGAGCCGGGCGTGGGCGCGGCGCTACTTCCCCGGCGAGAGCGCGGTGGGCAAGCGCATGTACGTGGGCGGATGCCGCGAGTGCCCGCCGTCGACCGTCGTGGGTGTGGTGGGCGACGTGAAGTACTCCGGACTGGCGGAAGGCGCGGAGTCGGTTTACGAGCCGGTGCGCCAGAATCCAGGCTCCACACTCAGCCTGGTGGTGCGCGCCAGCATCTCGCCCGAGAGCCTGGCGGAGCCGATCCGGCAGCGGATCCGCGCAGTGGACCCCGGCGTGCCGGTGCGGGACTTCGCCACGATGGGCGAGCGGCTCTCCACCTCCATCGCCACCCCGCGCAGCCTGGCGTGGCTGCTGGGCGCCTTTGCCGCTGCGGCGCTGGTGATGGCGGCGCTGGGGGTGTTTGGGGTGATGTCGTACGCGGTCGCGCAGCAACGCCGCGAGATCGCCGTGCGCATCGCGCTGGGGGCCGATGCGCCGCGCGTGGTTCGGATGGTGATGCGCCGCGGGATGGTGCGCGCGGCGGCGGGGCT
>DASVVI010000573.1:0-2722 GCA_036386635.1 Longimicrobium sp. | reverse complement strand
ACGCCACCTCCACCACCACGAACCCCGCCTTGATCTTCACCTTGTCCTCGATCTCGGTGGCGAGGGGGACGTTTTCCTGGAGGAACGCCTTGACGTTCTCGCGGCCCTGGCCCAGGCGCAGGTCGCCGTAGTTGAACCAGGAGCCGCTCTTGGAGATCACGTCGTGCTCCACGCCCAGGTCCACGATGGTGCCGAAGCGGTCGATGCCGGTGCCCCACATGATGTCGAAGACGACCTGCTTGAAGGGCGGCGCCACCTTGTTCTTCACCACCTTTACCTGCGTCTTGTTGCCGACGGCGACGTCGCGGTCCTTGATGGTGCCGATGCGGCGCACGTCCAGCCGCAGCGAGGCGTAGAACTTCAGCGCGCGCCCGCCCGTGGTCGTCTCGGGCGAGCCGAACATGACGCCGATCTTCTCGCGGATCTGGTTGGTGAAGACGAGCGTCGTCTGGCTTCGGTTGATGGCGCCGGTGACCTTGCGCAGCGCCTGGCTCATGAGGCGCGCGTGGAGCCCCATGTGACTGTCGCCCATTTCCCCTTCGATCTCCGCGCGCGGCACCAGGGCGGCCACCGAGTCCACCACCACGATGTCCACCGCGCCGCTGCGGATGAGCGTCTCGGTGATCTCCAGCGCCTGCTCGCCGTTGTCAGGCTGGGAGACGAGGAGGTTGTCGACGTCTACGCCCAGCTTGCGGGCGTACTCGATGTCGAGCGCGTGCTCCGCGTCCACGAAGGCCGCGATGCCGCCCTCGGCCTGGACGTTGGCGATCAGGTGGAGGCAGAGCGTGGTCTTGCCGGACGACTCCGGCCCAAAGATCTCCGTGATGCGCCCGCGCGGCACCCCGCCCACGCCGATGGCGGCGTCCAGGTGGATGGCGCTGGTGGAGATGGCCCGCACCTTCACCATGGGGCCGTCCACGCCCATGCGCATGATCGCGCCCTTGCCGTACGCCTTCTCGATCTGCCCGATCGCGACGTTCAGCGCCTTGGTCTTGTCAGCGTTCATCACGAGCTCCATTTCTCAGCTCTCCGCCCCAGGTAAAAGCCTCCGCACGCCCACCCCCCGTGAGCCGCAGCCAATATACACCACAGTGTGAACTTTGTGCGAATAAAAACCGAAGGAAAGGAAGTGCGTTAGTGCGTTAGTGCGTGAGTGCGTTTCGTGGGTTCGACTTACGTGCGCTGCGTCAGGGTTGGGTGGTGGAGGCACGGAGAGCGGCTAGGAGGCGGCTTAGCTCGATGCAGTGGTCGTGTAGCTGTCGATGTTCCTGGTCGGTGAGGTAGCCGAGTTCGCGTGCGAGGTGGAGTTGGCTGCGCACCTCGGATGCGGAGCCCCGCGCGATTGAGAGGAAGTGCCGGAACTCGGGGCGGCTGTAACGCTCGAAGCCTTCCGCCACGTTCGACATCACGGAGACGACGGCTCTGCGGATCTGATCGCGCAGCGCATAATCCCGCGCGAACCGCCCCCCAGCACTCAATCGGTAGATCAGAACGGAAAGCTCCTTCGCCTTCCGCCAGACCACCAGGTCCTCGAACTGCTGCACCTTCATCGCGGATACCCATCGTAAGTGGATGTCTCTATAGATACCCCGCATTCACACCCGCGCCCGCACCCTGCGACGGACCCAACGCACTAACGCACTGACGCACTAACGCACTTCGCCTGGCCCGACGCTTGCGGCCCGCCGCGCCAACCGAGCTACCCAATCCAAGCGAACTCCAGAGCCGATGAAGGGACAGATAGAGGCGAGCCGGAAGGTGGTCATCGAAGAGGTGACGCCGCAGCTCGATTGCGGGCGGTATGCCATCAAGCGCGAAGTGGGGGACACCATCGAGGTGCGCGCGGACATCTTCAAAGAGGGGCACGACGCGATCTCGGCGGCGATCTGGTACCGGCCGGAGGACGAGGAGGAGTGGCGCGAGGCGCCCATGAAGTTCTGGGACAACGACCGCTGGACCGGCTCGTTCACCCCCGACCGAAACTGCCGCTGGTACTACACCGTCGTCGCCTGGACGGACTTCTTTGGGACCTGGCAGAGCGACCTGCGCAAGAAGTACGACGCCGGCCAGGAGGTGGTGCTGGAGCTGTTCGAGGGCGCCGAGATCGTCGCGCGCACGGCGGCGGCGGCGCCAGAGGGGGAGCGCGAGACGATCCTGGAACACCTCGCCGAGATGATCGGCGACGTGCTGGACCACGAGGCCGCGCCCGGGACGTGGAAGTGGGCCGACTTCGAAAAGGGCGCCGCCGCCGCCGAGGACCGCACCATCGCCGAGCGCGTGGCCGCCGCGCTGGACACGGGGCTCCTCGAGGTGATGGAGCGCGTTCCGCTGCGCGAGGACCTGACGCGGTTCGAGCCCGTGCTCCCCGTGCAGGTGGACCGGGTGGCGGCGCGGTTCGCGGCGTGGTACGAGCTCTTCCCGCGCTCCATGGCCGACGATCCCACCCGCCACGGCACGTGGGACGACGTCATCGCCAAGCTGCCGTACGTGCGCGACATGGGGTTCGACGTGCTGTACTTCCCCCCGATCCACCCGATCGGGCTGGCATTCAGGAAGGGGAAGAACAACACGCTGGGCGCGGGCAAGGACCAGCCGGGGTCGCCCTACGCCATCGGCAGCAAGGCCGGGGGGCACCGCGACATTCACCCGCAGCTCGGCTCCCTGGCGGAGTTCAAGCGGATGATGGCCGCCGCCCACGAGCACGGGCTGGAGATCGCGCTGG
>DASVVI010000572.1:0-11408 GCA_036386635.1 Longimicrobium sp. | reverse complement strand
GATCATCGGCGGCGTGGTCTTCGGCCTGCGCCAGCTCTACGCGCGGGAGGGGATCAAGCGCGCCACCGATCGTTTCCTGGTAAAGATCCCCGTCATCGGACCGCTGGCCGAGGGCGGCGCGATGGCGCAGTACTGCCGGATGTTCAGCACCATGCTCTTCAGCGGCGTGGGCGTCTCCTCCGCCATGCGCATGTCCGCGGACACGCTGGGCAACCACTACCTGGCCGAAGCCATCCGCGCCGCCGCCACGCACGTCGGCGCTGGCATGCGCGTGGAGGAGGCCCTGGAGCGCACCCGCGCCATCCCCGCCGAGGTCCTCTCCAGCACCAACGTCGGCGAGACGGGCGGCACCCTCCCCGAGCAGATGGACCTCCTCGCCGAGTACTACGAGGAGTTCGTCCTCGAAGAAGTCGACACCGCCGCCAAGCTCGTCGAACCCGTCCTCATCCTCCTCGTCTTCGGTCTCGTCGCGACGCTGGTGTTCGGGATCTACCTCCCGCTGTTCAAGGTGGCGCGGCTGGGGGGGTGAATTGTTTGTGTATTCTGTGTTTGTGGTATCCTTTATTCCCGTGACACCATGGAAGGCGAACCGTCGGCACCGAGACCTCCCTCATGCGCCCCGATTTTCCTGTGCTCGAAACCGAGCGCCTGCGCCTGCGTCCGCTCAGCCGGGCGGACACCGAGCACCTCGCGGAGCTCGATGCTGATCCGGAGGTGGGGCGCTACGTTCACTTCGGTGGCTCGCCGACACGCGCCGATCTAGAGGCCGCACTGCCGCGCATGCTCGCCTGTTTCGGCTTTCCTCCCGTGCAGCCGGCTTTCTGGGCGGCGGAGGAGCGCGGCAGCGGCAGGTTCGTGGGATGGTTCCACCTGCGCCCCAGCGGAGAGGCGGATACGCTGGAACTGGGGTACCGCTTCAGGCGTGACACCTGGGGGAAGGGCTACGCGAGCGAGGGCGCACGAGCGCTCGTCGTCCGCGCGTTCGAGGATCTAGGAGCGAAGTGCGTCGAGGCGATCGCGCTCGTGGAGAACGCCGGCTCCATTCGGGTGATGGAGAAGGCAGGTCTTCGGCTTCGTGAACGGTTTCTCTACGAGGGCGAGCGGCCCACCGTCCGTTATGCGGTGGAGCGGAGCGAGTACGAGGGCGGGGCTGAGTCGGTGGTGCCCTAACGACCGGGGCTGCCGGCTACTTCGCGGGTTGCTCCCGTTGCCGCATCTGGAGTGGATGGAGCACGTGAGCGATGCGGAGTACACGGCCGGCGCGGCCCCGCGCTGAGCCTCAACTGAACGATTGGAGGCGATCCAGATGAAGGGAGCAGTTCTCTACGGACCGGGCGACGTGCGCTTCGAGGAGTGCGAGGACCCTAGGATCATCGAGCCCACGGACGCGATCATCCGCCTCTCGGCGAGCTGCGTCTGCGGCTCGGATCTGTGGCCCTACCGCGGCATCCAGCCGATCGAGGGTCCCACGCCGATGGGCCACGAGTACGTCGGCATCGTGGAGGAGGTGGGGAGCGCGGTGCGCAACGTGAAGAAGGGGCAGTTCGTGGTGGGGTCGTTCTTCGCCTCGGACAACACCTGCCCCATCTGCGACGCGGGCTACCAGAGCCGGTGCGTCGATGCGCGGCCGATGGGCGCGGAGGGCGCCCAGGCGCCGTACCTGCGCGTCCCGCTCGCCGACGGCACCCTGGTCGGCACGCCGGAGCTGCCGGACGCGGGGATGATCCCCAGCCTTCTCGCGGCGTCCGACGTTCTCGGCACGGGGTGGTTCGCGGCTCACGCGGCCGCCGTGGCGCCCGGCAAGACGGTCGCGGTGGTGGGCGACGGCGCCGTCGGGCTGCTCGGCGTCCTCGCCGCGAAGCAGATGGGGGCGGAGCGCATCGTCCTGATGAGCCGCCACGAAGACCGGCAGAAGCTGGGCACGGAGTTCGGCGCCACCGACCTCGTGACCGAGCGCGGCGACGAAGGGGTGGCGCGCATCAAGGAGATGACCGGCGGGCTCGGCGCTCACTCCGTGATCGAGGCGGTGGGCACGCAGGAGTCGATGATGCAGGCGATCCGCTCCGCGCGTCCGGGCGGGCACGTGGGCTTCGTGGGCGTCACGCACGACGTCTCGATCCCGGGACTCGAGTACTTCTTTTCCGCGGTCCACCTGCACGGCGGTCCCGCCCCGGTACGGCGCTTCCTGCCCGACCTCGTCGATCGCATCCTCAAGGGGACGATCACCCCCGGCAAGGTGTTCGACCAGACGCTCCCGCTGGACCAGGTGGCCGAGGGCTACCGCGCGATGGACGAGCGCCGCGCCATCAAGACGCTGCTGATGCCGTGAAGTAGGAACCAGGATAGTAGGCGCGTCAGGAGGTCGGGAACGGGCCGATCTCCTGCGCGCCTCCTGTGTCGCACGAATGTCGCATATGGGGCGATCCGGCCGCAGTGCCGCTCTCAGAGGGAGCTGAGGACGCGAGCATTTATGCGGGTTTCTCGTCGGTGAATAGCGGAAACAAATGAGCACGGGTTTTGCGCTACGCGTGGGCCTCCCTGTGTGCTTCTCCCCCCTCCCGCGGTAATCCAGTGACAATCGAAGTCGTCTCGTTTCTCATCGGTGGAATCCTCATCGGCACCGCCATCGTGGGCGGTGGCTTTGAGATCAAAGAGATCAAGATGCCGCGCGTAGGCGCGGGCGTGCGGATCGTCTCACTCGTCGCAGGCAGCGGATTCGTGCTGCTGGCGATGGGAATCTGGGGTGCGAACAATCCCCACCTGCTCGCGCAGTCTCAGCCGGGGAACGCATTCATGCAAACGACCGCGACGAATGCAGCGGACCCAGCCACGCAGGCCACTCCGCAGGCGCCGGAGGAAGCGGCACCCGAGGCGCCTTCCTCCGAGGAAGGCCAGCCTGACCCAGCATTCATCGGCTTCACGGCAGATACGAACCTCGACTGGCAGATCGAGGGCGCGGACTACAACGCCTCCGCCCACTTCGCCGGCATGAGCGGCACGGTTCGGGTCGGGTGGGTCGATCCCACCTCTGGCGTACAGGACGAGGTCATCCAGGATCTTGTTCTGCAGCAGGACGACGCGGGGATGTTCTACCAGGGAGTGAATCCGCGCGACCCTTCCACGGACCAGCCGCGGCCGGAGTATAGACCCGATCATTTCCGCGTGGTCAAGACTGAGCAGGGGTGGACGATGGACCAGGTGTGCGATTCCGAGGCTTGCTGGCCCCTGACCATACGCTAGCTCTCCGATCCACCGCTTCTCGCGTGAGCCCGCCCACGGTTGATCCGCTGGGCGGGCGCCGTGTATAGCGCGCCCCTCGTCTAACCACGCGAACGCGCAGGCCGCGTCACCGGCGGCGAGATGAGCGGGAGGGTCGTGGGCGGAGGAGCGTGGAGGGCCATGAGGGTGCAGCCCGGCTCTCCGCGGTGAGTCGTCAGCCGCGGCGCGCGAGTTCGGGGAGCGAGGTGCAGGCGATCGACATGAGTGCGGCGGTCCCGGAAGGGGCGGGGTCCGCGGCCGCCAGCCGCTCGGCGGCGCGCACCACGACGGCCTGCAGGATCTCGAAGGCGGCGTCGGAAAGGGGAGGCGTGCCGCGGTAGTTCTCCAGCCTCCCTCCCGGCCGGTACCGCGGGTGCGCCTCCAGGCCCAGGAAGCGGAGGAACCAGTCTCCGCGGAACGCGCCCACCGCCGCCGTTATTCCGGCATGGTCGGCGAGCAGCTCGTCGTGAAGGGAGCTGCGCATGCTCCCGAACACGCGGCGCATGACGTAGTGCGCGCACTCGTGCTCCAGGCGGATCACGCGCGAAAGCCGCAGCCATTCGGCGGGCTCCACACCGAGCGCCTCCGGAGGGGTGGCGCTGTAGTAGCCGTCGCTCAACAGGATGAAGCGGTCCTGGTACAGCTCCTTGCGCGGCGCGAGGGATTGGAGCTCCGCCCGCCACTCGCCCTCGCCCGCCCCGGGGTGCGCGCACTCCCACGTGCGGCGCAGGGCGGCGACGCGGTCCCAGTTGTTGTAGCCGGAGACGATGCACGCGCCCATGGATGCCGCCACGGGCCGAGGCTCGTTCCGCGCGGTGAGCGCCCGTACCACGGACTCGAAGTCGCCGCGGTCCGGCACCCGCAGCACGGCGATGCGCCCCGCCGGCGTCGGGTGCATCCAGAGCCGCAGCTCCCCCGGCGCGTTCAGCGCGAGCCCCGGGCCCGCGGGCGGCGGGATGCCGCGCCGAGTGGCCGCGAGGTACTCGGGACGCCCGCTCATCCCCGCGGCGATGGGGAAGCGGAGCTGCACCAGGCGGTCGCGCAGGGTGGGCCACGCGCCGCACTCCCCGGCCTCGCGCACGTACCCGTCCCATGCGGCGGCGAACGGCTCGTCTTCCAGGGGAAAGTGCGCTCCGTCCGCGTCCTCGTGGGAGAACGGGCGGCCCGAGTACGCCACCAGCTCGTCCAGGACGCCGCCGGCGGCGCCGTGGGCGCGCCACGCGTCGCGGAGCTCCCGCTCCGCCGGTGCCTCCGCCGGCGGACGGACCGTGGCGGTCACCGGCGCGGCGGGGCGGAGTCGGGGAGCGGCTCGAAGCGGCCGTTGCGGACCACCAGCTTCACCAGCTTGTCCCCCACCAGGTCGCCGCGCTTGTCGAACGAGATGCGGCCGGTCACCCCCTCCATGGGCGGAAGGGAGCGCAGCCGGGCCGCCACGGACCCGGCGGTGGGCGCCTCGGCCCCTTCCATGGCGCGGGCCAGGGCGTGCACGGCATCGTATGCCACCGCGGCGGCGGGGTCGGGCTCGGTGTGATTGCGGGCGCGGAACTCCTTTGCGAAGCGTGCGACCTCCGGGCGCCGCTCGGCGGAGTGGAACGAGGCCGCCACCACCGTTCCCTCGGCCGCGGGGCCGGCCGCGGCGATCAGCGCGGGAAAGCTCATGGCGTCGCCTCCCAGGATCGGCTGGGTAAGCCCCATCCTGCGCATCTCGGCGATCAGGTGCCCGGCCACCGGGATCTCGCCGGCCAGGAAGATGGCGTCCACGTCGATCAGCTTCCACTGGCGCAGCGTGGGCTCGAAGGCCCGGGCTTCGAAGCGCGCCACCGCATCGTACGAGGCGCGCGCCGCCACCCCGATCCCCACCTCGCCCGCGCGCTCCTCGAAGGCGTTGGCCAGCCCGCGGCCGTACTCGGTGCGCACGTAGTAGATGGCCACCCGCCTGTACCCCTGCCGCGCCGCGTGCTCGGCCATCCGCCGGCCGGTCTCCTGGTCGGTGAAGGTCATGCGGAAGACGTGCTCGAAGCCGTTCGCGGTGAGCGCGGGATCGGTGGAGAACGGGGAGAGCATCACCACCTCGCCGTTCTCGTAGATGGCCGAGGTGGGCACCGACACGTACGACTGCAGGTGGCCGATCACCGCGATCACGTCGGGGTTGGAGATCAGCCGCTGCGCGATGCGCAACCCCTCGTTGACGGACTGCTGGTCGTCTTCGAAGAGGAGCCGCAGCCGGCGGCCGTGCACGCCGCCGCGGGCGTTCACCTCGTCGACGCCCATCTCCAGCCCTTTGCGGTACAGGATCCCCTCGTCTTCGCCCGCGGCCCAGGGCCAGGGCGCGCCGATCACGAGGTCTCCCGTGCCGCTGGCGGCGCGCGTCTGGCGGGCTTCCGCCACGGATTGCGGGCCGCACCCGGCCACGGCGAGGATGGAGGCGGCGATGGCGAGCGCGGCGGCCGCGCGGTGGACGGTTCGGGTCATGGTCTCCTGCGGGTTACGATAGCTGCCGGCGGGCGAGCTCGGCGAAGAGTCCGCCCTGCTCCATCAGCTCGCCGTAGCGGCCCTGCTGTACGATGCGCCCGTTCTGCACCACGCAGATGCGGTCGGCGTTTACGATGGTGCTCAGGCGGTGCGCGATCACGATGCGCGTGGCCTGCAGCCGGTCCAGGCTCTGGCTCACGGTGGCCTGCGTGCGGTTGTCGAGCGCGCTGGTGGCCTCGTCGAACAGAAGGATGCGCGGCTTCCTCACGATGGCGCGGGCGATCAGGAGCCGCTGCCGCTGCCCGCCGGAAAGGGTGCCGCCGTTCTCGCTGACCACCGTGTGCATTCCCATGGGCATGGCGCGGATGTCCTCGTCCAGGCCGGCCATCGCCGCCGCGTTCCACGCCTCCTCCAGCGTGGCGCCCGCGGAGCCCGCGATGTTGGTGAACAGGTCGCCGGACATCAGGCGCCCGCTCTGCAGCACCACCCCCATCTGCCGGCGCACCGCCTGCACGTCCAGTCCGGCGAGCTCCTGCCCGTCGAAGTACAGCGCCCCGCCGCCGGGGCTCTCCAGCCCCAGCAGAAGGCGCATCAGCGTGGACTTGCCCGAGCCGGAGGGCCCCACGAACGCCACGTACTCCCCCGCGCGGATGCGCAGGCTCACGTCGCGCAGCACCAGCGGCCCCTCGCTCCCGTAACGGAAGGAAAGGCGCTGCACCTCGATCTCGCCGGAGAGCACCCCCGGGTCGGTGCGCGTGGTGTCCACCTCCGGCACGGCGCGCAGAATGGGAAGCGCCTCCTCGTACAGGGGGATGACCATGATGGCCCCCATCAGCGCCGCGCAGGCGGAGAGGAGCCCCGTCAGGCAGATGGCGAACGAGCTCATGAAGGCGAGGAAGTCGCCCGTGCGCAACCCGCCTTCCACGTTCAGGAGCGGGGCGCCGAACGAGAAGAGGACGAGGGAGGCGACGAGCGGAAAGCCGGCCTGGAAGGCGGCCAGCCCGTCGCCGTGGGAGCGGGCGCGGAACTGGATCTGCCGCTGCCGCCCGAACCGGTCCGCCCAGAGCGCGAAGGCCTGCGTCTCGGCGGCCGCGATGCGCAGCTTGCTGATGCTGGTGAGGAGCTGCAGCACCTGCCCCGCCAGCCGGTTCTGGATGGAGGTGACCTTTCGCTCCTGCCGCACCTGCATGTGCCCCACCGTGAGGGTGACGGCGATGGCGATGGCGATGAGCAGCATCGCCCACCCGGCGAGGCTCGCGCTGTAGTGGAAGAGAAGGGCGAAGTGGAAGAGCGAGAAGACCCCGCCCAGGAGCGCGGTGGCGGTGGCGCCGGAGAGCACGCGGCGGATCGCGTCGATCCCCAGGGCGCGCCGCGCCAGGTCGCCGGCGGTGTAGTCGCGAAAGAACGTCATGGGAAGCGAAAGGAGGCGGTCCCACACGCCGGCCTGCACCGCGCTCCCCGCCCGGCTCTCCAGCCGCACCAGCGCGATCCCGCTGGTGATGGAGAAGAGGGCGCTCGCCACGGCGATCACCAGGAGGACGGCGGCGAGCTGCACCAGCTCCGAGCGCGCCGCGCCGGGGATGATGTCGTTGAAGACCCTCGCCATCGCCACGGGTACCACCAGGCTCAGCACCCCGCCGGCCACCCCCATCCCCAGCACCGTCAGGACGTCGCGCCGGCACCCCCGCAGCCCGAAGCCCACCAGGTCGCGGATCCCCATCGGCCGGTTGGGGAATGGGCGGTAGAACGACTGGGCCAGCGGCGAGACCTCGGCGGCCAGCGCGGCGGTGACGGGCACTTCCCCGCCGCGCGCGGGGTCGAAAAGGCGGTAGCCCGGCCCCCGCACCGGCACGAGCGCCACCGGCCTGCGCTCCTCGCCGGCCCAGGCCAGAAGGGGGCCGCAGTCCTCGCGCCACCACCCCTCCCGCAGCACCACCTGGCGCGTGCGGAAGCGGTTGGCGCGCGCCAGTGTGGCGAGCGGGTCGCGCTGCGGCGCCGTGCCGGCCGAGGCGGGGAGGGGCTCCACCTCCATGTCCAGCACCTCGCCCAGGCGGCGGGCGGCGGCGAGCAGCGCGTCCGTCTCGGGCTCCGCCCGCCCGGGGTGCGCGGCCGGCGCCGCGCCGCGCAGGGCGTCGGGGTCCAGCGTCCCCGCCAGCAGCGAGAGCGCGTCCTGCAGCGCGCCACTGCTGCGGCGCGCCTTGGCCTGCAGCCGTTCCAGCTCGGACGCCGTCTGCAGCTCGGCCGTGCGGGCCGCGAAGCGCAGCACCAGCTCGTGAAGCGCGTCCACCCCGCTCCACGCCGCGCCGCCGGCAAGGAGCGTCTCGGTGCGCTCCACGCGAAGCCGGCTGTTGGGGCCCACCTGGATCCAGGTGCGCTCGGAGAGGGGGGTGTACACCCTTCCGTTCACCTTGAGGCCGGCCTGCCCTAGGAGGAGCGATTCGCCCTCCAGGTGCTTCACCCAGGCCACGCGCCGGTCCGGCCGCACGCGTGCCGAGTCCGCCGGCGACGAGTCGGCGTCCGTGGCCAGCGCCTCGGACTCGGCCGGGGGAACGCGGCGCGCGATCCCGCCGCACAGGCTCTCCACCCACCCTTCCACGAGCGCGCACACGGCGGGCCCGTGCTCGGGGGTGCGGGCGAGCGCCTGGAGGGCGGCGCGGTCCAGCTCCACCAGCCGCGTTCCCGCGCCGCCCACCGCCAGGAACGCCACCCCGGCCTCCACGGCGCCGGTGCCGAACACCAGCCCGCCCTCCTCCACCCGCAGCAGGTGGGTGCGGGCGCCCGTGGCGGCGCCTTCGTGCGGGGCGACGGTGAACAGGTCCACGCGTCCGGCGCGCACCCACCAGACCCGCTCGCCGGCCAGCTGGAACGGCCGGTCGCTCCCCACCTCAACCGTGGGGTGGTCCAGCACCAGGCGCTCCGAAAGTAGCGTTTCCATCATTCCTTGATCCCTCATGCGGCGGCGGTCAGGCGGCGGTACAGGCCATCTTTGGCGGTCAACTGCTCGTGCGTCCCGCGCTGCACGATCTTGCCGCGCGCCAGGACGATGATCTCGTCGCAGTCGCGGATGGTGCTCAGCCGGTGCGCCACGATCAGGCAGGTGCAGCCGCGCCTGCGGATGTTGTCGTCGATGATCATCTCGGTCTGCGCGTCCAGCGCGCTGGTCGCCTCGTCCAGCACGAGCACGGCGGGGTTGCCGGCCAGCGCCCGCGCGATCTCCAGCCGCTGCCGCTGCCCGCCGCTCAGGTTGCGCCCCCCCTCTTCCAGCATGCCGGCGTAGCCGTTGGGGCGCGCCACGATGTCTTCGTGAATGCAGGCGTCCCGCGCCGCTTCCAGAATGTCGCTCTCGGGTATCGAGCTGTCCCACAGAGTCAGGTTGTCGCGGAACGTCCCTTCGAAGAGGAAGATCTCCTGGTCCACCACCGCCACCGAGTTGGTCATGGCGTGGCGGGGGATCTCGGAACGCGGCTTTCCGTCGAAGAGGATCTCGCCCTCCCATGGCCGGTAGAGCCCGGACACGAGCCGGGCGATGGTCGACTTGCCGCACCCCGAGCCTCCCACCAGCGCCACGCGCGACCCCGGCCGCAGCGAGAGCGTGAGGCCCGCGATCATGGGCGGGTCCAGCGGGCTGTAGCCGAAGCTCACGTCGCGCAGCTCCAAGTGGCCGGAAAGCTTCACCAGGTCCCCGCCGCCCACTTCGTCCAGGGTGGCGTGCGGGTCGCGCGCGGCGCCGAACACGTCGTCCAGGTGGTTCAGGTCGCCGCGCGCCTCCTGCAGGGCTCCGCCCAGGTTCACCATGCGGTTGACCGGGGCCACGAAGGCGAGCATCAGCGCCTGGAATGCGATCAGCATCCCCATGCTGAGGTGGCCGTCCATCACGCGCATTCCGCCCACGCCCAGGATCACCGCCACGTTGATGGACTGCAGGAGCGGCGGAACCGCGTTGAGCAGGTGGGTGGTGAGGGTGAGCTGCTGCCCGCCGTTGATCACTTTGGCCTGGTACCCGGCCCAGCGGGCGAAGAAGTCCTGCTCCGAACCCGTCGCCTTGAGCGTTTCGATGGTCTGCAGCCCTCCCATCGCGGTGCCCACCAGCTTCCCCTGGTCCTTCATGAGGCGCTGGCTGAGCTCCTCGCGCCGGCGGGCGACCGCCTTGAGCGCCGCCATGTTCACCAGCACCACCCCCACGCTCACCAGCGTCAGCACCACGTCGTACTGGACCATCAGCGCCGCGTAGAACGCAATGAGCACCATGCTGAGCATGGTGGTGGCGAGCTCGCCCGAGAGGAGGCGCGCCACGCGGTCGCTGATCGCCACCCGCGACCCGATGTCGCCCGCGTGCCGCGCGGCAAAGAAGCCCACGGGCAGCCGAAGGACGTGCCAGAAGAAGGCCGCGGAGGTGGTGAGCGCGAGCTTGGTCTCCAGCCGCAGCAGGTAGCGCCGCTGCAGCCAGGTGAGCCCCGACTGCACGGCCGCCGTGATCCCCATAAGGATGAGGAGCGGGCGGAGCCACTCCCGGAACCCCTTCACCAGCACGTCGTCCACGAACACGCGCGAGTAGGTGGGCGCCACGATCCCGGGGATGACCAGCGCCAGCCCGGCCAGCACCACGAAGAGGAGCCCCAGGTACGACCCGGCGAGGCGGGGGAGGAGGGTGGCGGCGATGCCGCGGCGCGCCCCGCCCGGCGCGAAGGCGGGGGTCCGCTCGAAGGTGAGCGCCACTCCCGTGAAGGCCTGGTCGAACTCCGCGTGGGGAACCACGTACGGCCCCTGCGCGGGGTCGTTGATGTAGACGCGGTCGCCGCGGAATCCCTCGAGGACGACGAAGTGGTTGAAGTTCCAGTGGACGATGACGGGCATGCGCATGGTGCGGAGCTGCGCCGGCTCCCTGCGGTACCCCTTCGCCTCCAGCCCGTACGTGCGGGCCGCCTTGAGGATGTTGCTGGCCTTGCTCCCGTCGCGCGAGACGCCGCACGCCGTGCGCAGCTCTTCCAGCGGCACGAAGCGCCGGAAGTGGGCGAGCACCATGGCGAGCGAGGCGGCGCCGCACTCCAGCGCCTCCATCTGCAGGATGGTGGGAACGCGCCTGCGCTTTCCGTCGCCCGCGGCGGCGCCCTGCGGCAGCGCGGGGCGAAAGCGGGCGCGCAGCGAGCTCCAGCGGGCCGGTGCCGCCCCCTCGCGGCTTTCCGGGCCCCCGGCGGGGCCGCTCATACCCCCGCCCAGCGCCGGAGGAGCGGGATTACCTTGGCCAGCGGGCGCTCGCTGGAAACCGTCACCATCCCCCGCGCCACCGTACCGCTCTGGATCTCGATGGGCGGCCCCGCCGAGGAGGACCAGCGGTACTGGCTGCGGGTGGATGGGTCCACCACCAGCTCGGCGTGCACCTCGTACGGGGCGCCGTCACCGGACAGGAGGGCCACGAGCTGGTCGTTCTTGAGCGCGCGGTTCATCCCGCGGGGGGTGGCGGGGTAGTCGGACACGAACACCACGCGCCCCAGCATCATCCCGTACTCCTCGGGGCGCACGGTGGAGGGGGCGATCTGGATGGTCATCCCCGGCTTCACCATCTTGCCGTGCATCGAGGGAACGTAGATCACCGCCATCAGGTCCGTGACGGCGCGGCCGGTAAGGTCCAGCCGCAGCACCGCTTCGCCGGGGGTGATCAGCTTTCCCTGCTCCGTGAT
>DASVVI010000571.1:0-1976 GCA_036386635.1 Longimicrobium sp. | reverse complement strand
GTCGCGGAGTCGCGGAGCGGCTCGCCGCCCGAGATGAGCTTGCTGCCGACGTCCGTGACGGCGGGGAAGCCGAGCGTCCAAAGGGCGAGGTCGACGAGGTGCACGCCGAGATCCATCACGCAGCCGCCGCCGGAAAGCGCGGGATCGTAGAACCAGGGCTTGTCCGGCCCGTACGCGTTGTGAAAGGTCAGGTCCACCGCGTACACCCGCCCCAGCTCGCCGCCCTCGATGCGCTCGCGGATGTGGCGCATCCCCTCGGTGAAGCGGTAAGACAGGTCGACTGAGAGCAGCCGGTCAGCCGCGCGCGCCGCCTCCACCACGCGCCGCACCTCGTCCGCCGTGCGCCCGAGCGGCTTCTGGCAGAACACCGCGACGCCCGCCTCCAGCACGCGGATCGACTGCTCGGCGTGCAGCGCGCTCGGCGTGGCGACGACGATGCCGTCCAGCCCCATCTCCAGCAGCGCGTCCAATCCGTCCACCACCTCCGCGTCCGGCGCCGTCTCTCGCGCCGCCGCCGTCATCTCGGGCGACGGATCGGACACGGCGGCCACCGTGCCGAAGCCGGAGCGCGCGATGGCCTCCATGCGGTGCCGCCCGATCCAGCCGACGCCCAGGAACCCGAGGCGGGGGACAGAAGTGCGTGAGTGCGTGAGTGCGTCAGTGCGTGGGTCGAGCAGCGCGTCGGTCACTGAATATCTCCAAGGATCTACAAAGCAGCAGGATCAGCAGGATCTACAAAGCAAGAAAGGCACCCGCGGGGTGAGCCGCGGGTACCGCCGGCTACATGGTGACGAGCGCCTTCAGGAATCCGTCCGGGCGGTCGCGGGTGTCGTCGAGGGCGCGGCCCAGCTCGTCCAGCGCGTAGCTGTGCGTGTAGAGCGAGGATGGGTCCAGGCGTCCGCTGGCGACCGCGTCCACGGCGGCGCGGATGCCGTCGAGGTACACCTGCGGATCGCGCTCATGGGCGTTGATGACGTCCAGCCCGCGCCAGTTCCAGAGCTGCATATTGACCTGGCGCGGCCCGTCCTGGTGGTAGCCCGCGACCACCAGCCGCCCGCGCTCCTTCGTGATCTCGGCCGCGAGGTCGAGCGGCCACTGCTTGCCGACTGCCTCGATGACGCGATCGGCGAAGTTCCCTCCCGTCAGCTCCTTCACCCGCTCGATGATCCGCCAGTGGTCGTCCATGGGGATCAACTCGTGCGCGCCCATCTCCTTCGCCACGTCGAGCGAAAAGGGGCGCCGCGAGATGGCGATCACGCGCGCGCCCGCGTCCGCCGCCAGGCGCGTGAGGAGCGCGCCCAGGAAGCCGATCCCGACGATGGCCACCGTCTGCCCCGCGCTGATGCCGCTGCGGCGGAAGATGTTCATCGCGCACCCCAGCGGCTCGCCGGGGAATGGCTTGCCGTCGAGCACGGCCGGGAGCGGGACGATGGCATCGGCGGCGGCCACGTCGTACTCCGCGTACGACTTGTACGACAGCGCCGCCACCCGGTCGCCCACCCGCACGGCCTCGACCCCGTCGCCCAGCGCATCGACGACGCCCCAGCCTTCGTGGCCCATGGCGCCGGGCTCCAGCGGGTACTGCATCCACTCCGCGCCGGCCCAGGGGGTGAGGTTGGAGGCGCACACCCCGCACCCCTCCAGGCGGATGCGCACCTCGCCCGCGCCCGGCTCCGGGATCGCGGTCTCTTCCATCACGATCTGCCCCGGCCCCGCCAGCCGCGCCGCGCGCATGGTGGAGGTGGCTACTGTATCGGTCATCTGGTTGGATGTATGTGGTGGCGGGGGCCCTCACCCCCGCTCGTTACACTCGCTGCCCCCTCTCCCGATAACAGGAGAGGGCTGCGCCCTCACGTTATCGAGAGAGGGGGCGTGGGTCGGCGCGATCCTGCCAGGTCTCGCGGCACGCACAGGGCCCCCTCCCCCCGGCCCCCTCCCCCGCCTGCGGGGGCGCAGGGCGGGTGAGGGGGAGAAAA
>DASVVI010000570.1:0-1882 GCA_036386635.1 Longimicrobium sp. | reverse complement strand
CTGCCTGGGGGAGGGGGAGCATGGATGCTTTCACGCGCTCCGCTCGCCGTTTCGCCGGCACTGCCGCCTGATTGGGTAGGGACAGGCCTGCGTATCTGCCCACCGTTTCCGTGCCTCGGCGGCTGGCTTCCCTTCTCCGGTGCACGCGGACACCGCGAGGGCCACGCCGCTCAGAATTACCAAGGTAGACCTCGATGCCAGCTCCCCCTCCCCCGGGCAGTTTCGGGGGAGGGGGATGCGTCGCGGAGCGACGCTGGGGGAGAGGGCCCCTACTTCTTCGCCGTATCCCCCACCACCGCCGGGCGCGCCGCGCTTCGGCGCTTGGCCGGGTCCAGCCACCAGCGGTGCGCGTTGAGGAGGTCGCCGCGGGTGTCCATCTCGCCGTAGTGCAGGCGGCGGTTGACGCCGGCGATGCGCTGCGGATAGTAGAGCACCGTGTACGGCGCCTCCTGCGTCATCAGGTGCTGGTACTCCTTCCAGAAGGGGCGCGCCGCCTCGCGGTCCGTCATCACGCCCGTGGTGTCGATCAGGAAGTCGGCGCGCGGGTTGGCGAACTGCACGTACTGGTACGGCCGGGTCAGGTTTGAGCTGTGCAGGATGTCGCGGTCGTCCTTGCGAAAGAAGTCCACCCACGAGTTCACCACCGCGTCGAAGTCGCGCTTCCGCTCGCCCCCGATGTCGTCCTGCAGCTGCGAGATCAGCGTCGTCCACTCCATCTGGCGCGGCTCCACGGCGATTCCCAGAGGCTTGAGCTGCGCCTGCACGATCTCCGTGATGTCCTTGCGCGTGTCGTTCCCCTGGTTCGTCACCAGGCGGAAGCGGAAGGGGCGGCCCTGCGCATCCTCCAGCACGCCGTCGCGGTTGCGGTCGATCCAGCCGGCCTCGGTCAGCAGGCGGCGCGCGCCGGCCGTGTCGTAGGGGAGCTGCGTCTGCGGGTCGCGGGGATCGTACGACCAGTGCGCGGGGGTCACGGTGGTGCGCCCCACATCCGCGTAGCCGTACATCAGCGCGTCCACGATCTGCTTGCGGTTGATGGCCATGGTGAGCGCGCGCCGCACGCGCGCGTCGCGAAACTGCGGGAGGCGCGTGTTCCAAGCGATGTACACCCACTGCCGGAACGACGTGTGGTTCACCTCCAGCGCCGGGTTCGCCTTGATCTGCGGCACCTGCGGCGGCCGCGGCCCAAGGTACACGTCCACCCGCCCGGTGAGCAGCTCGGTGAGGAGCGTGGTCATCTCCGGGATCGCGCGGTAGACGATGCGGTCCAGGTACGGACGCCCGCCCAGCGCCTTTGGGAAGTCCGGGTTGGCCTCGAAGACCCACTCCTGGCTGGCCAGGTGGCGCACGAAGCGGAACGGCCCGTTCCCCAGCGGAGTCTGGGAGCCGAAGGAGTGGTTGAGGAGATCCTCGGGCCTCACCTTGCCCAGCACGTGCTCGGGCATGGGCGGCGTCTGGAACCAGGCGTCCAGGAAGTCGGAGTGCGGCCGCAGCCGGAAGCGGATGGTGTAGTCGTCCAGGAGCTGCGGCTTCGGATTGTAGAAGGGGGTGAAGCTGGAGGCGTTGGGGAACGCCGTCTTCGGGTCCATCGCCCGGTCGAAGGTGAAGAGGACGTCGCGGGACGTGGTGGGCACACCGTCGTGCCACTTGACGTCGCGCCGCAGGTGGAAGGTGAGGTCGAGCGAGTCGCCCGCCACGCGCACCGTGTCCCACCGCTCGGCCAGCCAGGGGACGGGGTTCAGCTTGGCGTCGTACTTCACCAGCGGCATGAACAGCATGTACTGCTGCACCTGCGAGCTGTTGTTGTCGCTGGAGACCAGGGCGTTCATCGACTGCAGGTCCCCGTACGAGCCGACGGTGACGGTGCCGCCGTACTTCAGCGAGT
>DASVVI010000569.1:0-2852 GCA_036386635.1 Longimicrobium sp. | reverse complement strand
ACCTTTTTCGCGGAGTAGGTGGGGGGAAGCTGTTGGATCGTGCCCACCTGGCGCAGGAGCGCGGCCTCGATCGCCTCATACGTCAGGTCGCGCCATGACGCGCTGCCGCCGACGACCTCACCGGTGAGGTCGTCGGTGTCGGTGGTCTCGCCCAGGCGCAGGGTGGCGGCGTAGGCCTTGGGGAGCCCGGTCAGGTACTCGGCGATGCGGGTGGCCTGGCCGACGCACACCAGCAGGAGGCCGGAAGCAAAGGGGTCCAGCGTCCCCGTGTGCCCCACCTGGCGCGTGCGCAGGGCGCGGCGCACGTGGGCCACCGCGTCGTGCGACGTCGGGCCGACGGGCTTGTCCACGAGAAGGACGCCGGTCAACACAACGGGGGAATGGGGAATGGGGACTGGGGAATCGGGCACCGTGCTCGTGCGCACCCGGTCACGCCTCGTCCTCGTCCTTTGGAGCCAGCGAGCTGTCCGGCGGGGTCTCGGTGAGGCGGTCGAAGGGGAGGGCCTCGCGCAGGAGCTGCTCGATGCGCTGCGCCTCCTCCAGCACCCGGTCCTGCTCGAAGTGCAGCTCGGGGATGCGGCGCATGTGCAGCCGCTGCCCCAGCGCCTTGCGGATGAAGGGGGCGGCGCTGCGCAGGCCGGCCAGCAGCTCCTTCCGCTCCTCGTCGGTCCCCAGCGCCGTGAAGTACACCTTGGCGTGGTCCAGCTCGGGCGAGGTCTGCACGGCCGTGATGGTGGCCAGCGACACACGCGGGTCGCGCACGGCGTCGCGCACCAGCAGGGAGATCTCTTCCCTGAGCTGCTCGTTGATTCGGTCGGTTCGCTTGAAGCGAGGCATAGACAGATGGGGAATGGGGAAATGGGGAATCGGGAATGGGGGAACCGAGAAAGCCAACTGCGCGTGGCCGTCAGCAGTTACGATTCCCCATTCCCCATTCCCCATTCCCCTCAGTAGTACGTCGTATACGAATCCACGATCCTCGCCCGCCCGTCCATCTCCACCATCGTGTCGCACGAGGAGAGGACCTGCTGGGCATGCTTCCGGTCGGCCGAGACCACGCAGACGGCGATCTCGGCGCGCTGGTGCAGGTCGTGGTGCCCCGTCTCGGCGGCGGACACGTTGAAGCGATGGTGGAGGCGGTCCTTGAGGCTCTTCACCACCTGGCGCTTGTCCTTGAGGGACTGGCACCCGGCGATGTGGAGCTCCCAAACGACCACCCCCACCGTCACGGCTCAGGTCGCGGCGCGGGCGGCTTCCTCGGCGGCGGCACCGGCCAGCGTGCGCGCGACCTCCTCCACCCGGTAGCACTCCAGGACGTCGCCGATCTTGATGTCGTTGAAGTTGGACACGTTCAGACCGCACTCGAAGCCCTCGCGGACCTCGCGCGCGTCGTCCTTGAAGCGCTTCAGCGACCCCAGCTCGCCCTCGTAGATCTGCACCGCGTCGCGGATCACGCGGATGCGGCCACGGCGCTCCAGCACGCCGCGTGTGACCATGCAGCCGGCCACCGTACCCACGCGCGGCACCTTGAAGAGCTGGCGAACCTCGGCCGTGCCCAGCAGCACTTCGCGCTGCTCGGGCGACAGCAGGCCCTCCATCGCCAGCTTTACCTCGTCCACCACCTCGTAGATGATGTTGTAGAGGCGGATGTCCACGTCCTCACGCTCGGCCACCTGGCGGGCTTCGCCGGTGGGACGCACGTGGAAGCCCACGACGATGGCGCTGGAGGTGGACGCCAGCAGCACGTCCGACTCGTTGATGGCGCCGACGCCGCGGTGGATCACCTGCACCTGCACCTCGCTCGTGGAGAGCTGCTCCAGCGAGTCCGAGAGCGCCTGCACCGAGCCGTCCACGTCGCCCTTGATGACCAGGTTGAGCGTCACGCGCTCGCCCTTGGCCAGCATCTTCGACAGGTCCGTCAGCTTCACGCCGCGGCTGCGGATGCGCATCCTCTTCTCGCGCTCCAGCCGCTGGCGGGTCTGCGCGATCTCGGCGGCGCGGTCCTGGTCCATCGACACCATCTGGTCGCCGGCGTTGGGGACGCCGGGAAGGCCGAGGATCTGCACCGGGATCGCGGGCCCCGCCGCCACCACCGGGTGCTGGCGCTCGTCCAGCATGGCGCGGATGCGGCCGTTGTACAGGCCGCACACCACGTGGTCGCCCACGCGCAGGGTGCCGTTGGTGACGAGCACCGTGGCGACCGGCCCCTTGCCGATGTCGAGCTGCGCCTCGATGACCACGCCCGCCGCCTCGCGCGCCGGGTTGGCGCGCAGGTCCAGCAGGTCGCTCTGCAGGAGGACCTTCTCCAGCAGCTCGTCGACCCCCAGCCCGCGCTTCGCCGACACCTCGGCCGACATCACGTCGCCGCCGAAGTCTTCCAGCACGATGCCGTGCTGCAGGAGGTCCTGCTTGACCTTCATCGGGTTGGCGTCCGGCAGGTCCACCTTGTTGACCGCCACCACGATCGGCACGCCGGCGTTCCTGGCGTGCGAGATCGCTTCGATGGTCTGCGGCATCACCGAGTCGTCGGCCGCAACCACCAGGATGACCACGTCGGTCACCTCGGCGCCGCGGGCACGCATGGCGGTGAAGGCCGCGTGGCCCGGCGTGTCCAGGAAGGAGATGGCGCGCCCGTCCTGCAGCTGCACGTGGTACGCGCCGATGTGCTGCGTGATGCCGCCGCTCTCGCCCGCGATGACGTTGGTCTTGCGGATGTAGTCCAGGAGCGACGTTTTGCCGTGGTCCACGTGGCCCATGACGGTGACCACCGGCGGGCGCGCGCGCAGCGTGCTCTCCGCGTCCGGCTCGGCGTCTTCCTCGCCGTGGTCCGCGGCGTACTCTTCCTCGCGGAT
>DASVVI010000568.1:0-3078 GCA_036386635.1 Longimicrobium sp. | reverse complement strand
TCCCCTTGGGACGCAGTCAACCTAAGTTAGCGCTTATGGGATGAATCCCCCGGCTGGAACCACGCGAAGGCGGCTGAAGCGGTCTGGGGGCTGGCGGACGCGATACGATCGCCCCTCCCCCAGGCAGTTTTGGGGGAGGGGGATGCGTCGCGGAGCGACGCTGGGGGTGAGGGCCAGGGGTGGGGCCCTACCGCCCGAACCAGTAGCTCGCCTTCACCACGAAGATGTTGTCGGCGCGCTGATTGAAGATCGCGCCGGCGTCGCGGGAGAGCTCGAAGTCGCCGTACGCCTCGGCGCCGGCGCGCTGCTGCTGCCACACGAAGAAGAGCGTGCTCCCCGGACGGTACTCCCAGCGCAGCACCGCGTTGCCCCTCAGCGAGCGCACGTTCAGGTCGGGGTTGTTGAAGGAGAACGCCTGCGGCGAGCGGGTCGCCGCCGCCGCGCAGTCGCCGTTGGGGTCGGCGGTGAAGCGGTTGCCCGCCGCGTCGAAGCACAGGGTGCCGAAGTCCTCGCCGTACACCATCGTCTCCGTGGTGCGCGTGCCGGTGAACTCCTTGAAGCGCGAGTAGTCGCCCGCGAAGACGAAGGGCTGCGCGAACACCTCCAGGCTCAGCGTGGGCGTGAACGTCCAGTTCAGCCGCGTGCTCATGGAAAGGCGGTTCTGCTCCAGGTCCGCGAAGACGGCGCGCTGACCGAAGAAGTGCGTGGCCGTGGAGTCGTTGCGGCGCAGCACGAACTGCGTGGTGGAGAGCTGGCGGCTGAAGGTGGGGCCCAGCGAGAGCTGGACGTTGGGGCGCGGCCTGAACTGGACGCTCCCTTCCACCCCATGGTACCACCCGCCGTCCGTGTCCGTGATGTTGTTGTAGCGCGTGGAGAGCACGACCGGTTTGCGGGAGTCTGTGCTCATCCGCGCGTGCAGCAGGCGCCCGCCCGGACGGCGGACCACGGGGCCGCCGCGCGTGAGCCGGTCGTCGCTCACCTCCGGGTACCATTCGGCGTACAGGGCGGCGTTCCAGTAGTTGGCGAGCTGGCCGCCGGTGAAGGCGTGGATCTGCGCGCCCGTGCGGTCGCCGTCGAAGTTGTACTCGTGCTGGCCGCCCAGGATCGCCAGCCAGTTGCGGTAGTGGCGCGTGGGCTTGTTCCAGCGCCGCATCACGTTGCCCAGCGTCCAGAAGAAGTCGGCGCGCGTCAGGAAGGCGGCGTCGTTCACCTCGAAGCCGGGGCTGCGGTAGTTGGCGGCGGTCTCCCACTGCCAGTCGCCGGCGCTCTTGGCCAGGCGCATGTAGCCGCCGTAGCCGCGCAGCGCGGTGCCGGTGGGGTCCAGCAGGTCCGAGAAGATCCCGTTGCCGCCGCTCTGCCGGTCCGGCCGCTGAAAGTAGCGCGCGGACGAGCGCTGCAGCCGCTCGATCGCCAGCGGATCGCCCGCCGTGTTGGAGAGGGCGATGTTGCCGATCAGGTTGTAGGTGCGGTTCTTCCACCACAGCTCGCCGTCCACCCCCACCGCCTCCGCGTGGCCGGGGATGCGCTCCTCCAGCGCCTGCGACCCGAAGCGGCGGATGACGGAGGTGGCGATGGCGCCGATCGTCGCGTTGCCGCCCCGCAGGTTGCGCCGCACCCGTCCCACGAAGTAGTTGCTCGCGGGCTCCACCTCCTCGGTGAGGCGCCCGCCCAGCGTGTCCTGCACCAGCGCGCGGCCGGACTGCGTGACGGCGTCCATGAGGCCGATCTGCAGCCCGCCGCGCGTGCGCCCCGTCACCTTTGCCGCGCCCAGGATGGTGCTGTTCTCGGGCGTGTGCACGTAGCGCGCATCGCCGCGCGTGACCGAGCCCTGCGGCGCGCGCCCGATTCGCCGCGAGTAGAAGAGCGAGATGGAGGAGACGTTGCTGCAGTTGAAGCAGCGGAAGTCGCCGAATCCAAAGAGCCCGCTCCCCTCCACGAAGAAGGGGCGCCGCTCGGAGAAAAAGGTCTCGAACGCCGACAGGTTCACCACCGCCGGGTCCACCTCCACCTGGCCGAAGTCGGGGTTGATGGTGGCGTCCAGCGTAAGGGTGGAGCTGAGCTGGTACTTGAGGTCGCCGCCCGCGCGCACGTCGTACTGCTCGCCGCTCTGGAAGGGGCTCCCCGGCTGCGTGGGGGCGACGTAGCGCGCGCGGCTCAGCACGTACGGCAGGATCTCCGCGCGGCCGCGGTTGCGCGGCACGCCCAGCCCCTCCAGGTGCCCGTAGCGCGGGGCGCCGCCGCTCTCCCGCTTGGGCACGAAGCTCCACACGGAGTTCTCGTTGATGCGCTCCACGAAGCGGTTCACCTGCATCCCCCACGTCTGCACGCTGTCGCGGGGAAAGCGGAGCTGGCTGAAGGGGATCTTGAGCTCCGCCGTCCATCCCAGCGAGTCGATGCGCGCCTCCGCCCGGTACACCGGGTCCCACGACGGGTCCGCGTACGCGGATGCCTGCCCCGCGTCGTTCTTGACGCCGGACGGGTTGATGAGGAAGGCGGTGATCCCCGTGTGGTCGTGATAGGTGTCGAAGATGAACTGCAGGTAGTCGCCGCCGCCCACCTGGTCGCGCCGCGAGAGGCGGGTGCGCACGCCGGCCGCGCCCAGCGAGTCGTACATCCGCGCGCCGATGTAGAGAGCCACCTCGTCGTAGGCGATGCGGATCTCGGTGCGCTGCGTGGCGGGCTGGCCCTCGCTGGGGTCCGTCTGGATGAACCCCGTGGCCGCCGGGCCGCTCTGCCAGATCCCTTCGTCCAGCCGCCCGTCGACGACGACCGGCGTGGTTCGCGCCACCGCCTGCACGTGGGGCGGCGCGCCCGCCGCGTGCGCCGTCACCTGCGCGGACGCGGGGGCCGCGGACGCGAGCAGGGCGGCGAGTGTGGTGCGGCGCCAGGTAGGCATTGGCATCCGTGTTCGTTGGGTTGCGAGGGGGGCGGATGGACGCGGGGGGGCGTACGCCGGGCATCGGTCCGCGCCCGGCGTATACCTTGGGTGCTTCATCCGCCCGAAAGGTTTGAAGCTAGTCGAACTTCCCCAGCGCCCAGGCCGCCGCGCGCCGTACCCCGGGATCGGGATCGGACGAC